>CAUFAM010000008.1 GCA_959022875.1 uncultured Oscillospiraceae bacterium
GGACCATCAGGTAGCAGAAACCCACCCGGAACACCCACATGGAGAAGACGCTGACGGTCATGGTGAAGCTGGCGTCGCCGGCGGCGCGGAGGATGTTGGGCAGGGTGAAGCTGGAGGTTTGCGTGCTGATCTCAGACCTGATTCCATTTCTCCTTGTCCCCTTCGGAAAACGCTCCACACGCTGACACAACAGCTTCCAACACCATTCCAAGCCAAAAAAAACGGCAGGGTTTTTACCCTGCCGTTTTTGCTCACTTACCGCTGATATTCAAATTCCAGGTCATACATGGACACGATGTCCCCGTCCTTGATGCCCATCTCCTCCAGCTTGTCGAACAGGCCAGACTGCCGGAGCATCTTATCAAACCAGTTTCGGGACTCGTAATCCCCGAAGTTCACATTGGCAATGAGCCGCTGCAGCCAGGGGGCGTCCACCACCCAGGTGCCGTCGAACTCCACAATGTTGACCTCCCCGGCGGTATCCACCTCGGGGGGACGCTCCACGTAGGTTGGCTCGTACACCACCACGGGGGGCAGCTGTTGAAGCTCCTGAGCAGCCTTCTTCACCAGCTCCCGGGTCCCCTGGTGGGCGGCGGCGGAGATTTCAAAGAGCTCCATGCCCTGTGCTTCCACGTGCTTGCGCAGCTTCTCCAGCAGGGAGGGATCTTCCATAATATCCACCTTGTTGGCCGCCACGATCATCTTCCGGGTGGCCAGCTCGGGGGAATACTGCTTGAGTTCCTCATTGATGGCCTCAAAATCCTCCACAGGATCCCGGCCCTCGCTGCCCGACACATCCACCACATGGATGAGCAGGCGGCAGCGGTCGATGTGGCGCAGGAAGTCGTGGCCCAGGCCCGCCCCGTCGGCAGCACCCTCAATGATGCCGGGGATGTCAGCCATGACAAAGGACACCCCCTCCTCCACAAAGACCACGCCCAGGTTGGGGAACAGGGTGGTAAAGTGGTAGTTGGCAATCTTGGGCTGGGCCCGGCTCACCACGCTCAGCAGAGTGGACTTACCCACATTGGGGAAGCCCACCAGCCCCACGTCGGCCAGCAGCTTCAGCTCCAGGATCACGTCCCGGCTCTGGCCGGGCAGGCCCGCCTTGGCAAAGCGGGGCACCTGGCGGGTGGGGGTGGCAAAGTGCTTGTTGCCCCAGCCGCCCCGGCCACCCCGGCAGAGGATAAAGGGCTCGGGATCGGACATGTCCTTGATGATCTCTCCGGTCTCCGCGTCCCGGATGATGGTGCCCCGGGGCACCCGGAGGACAAGGTCTTCCCCATCCTTGCCGGTACAGCGCTTGCCGGCTCCGTCGGAACCGTTGCCCGCCACGTACTTGCGCTTATAGCGGAAGTCCATGAGGGTGGACATGTGGTCGTTGATTTCCACCACCACATTGCCCCCGCGGCCGCCGTCGCCCCCGTCAGGGCCGCCGGCCGCCACATACTTTTCCCGGTGAAAGGACACCACACCGTTTCCACCGTCGCCGGAACGGACGGTGATACGGGCGGTATCTACAAAGGGTGCAGCCATAAAGGCACCTCCTTACTTGTTCAAAAGATAAGCCGCAAACGGTATGTCGTTTGCGGCTTCATGTCAGCAACTAATTACTGAGCGGACTCCTCGATGATAGAGACCTGCTTGCGGTCCTTGCCCAGGCGGTGGAACTTCACCCGGCCGGACTTCATGGCAAACAGAGTGTCATCGCTGCCCTTGCCCACATTGACGCCGGGATGGATGTGAGTGCCCCGCTGGCGAACCAGCACGTTGCCGGCCAGCACGAACTGACCGTCGCCCCGCTTCACGCCCAGGCGCTTGGCCTCGGAATCACGGCCGTTACGAGTGGAGCCAACGCCCTTTTTGTGGGCGAAAAACTGTAAACCGATGTTCAGCATATCTTTTACACCTCCATGACGGAAATATGTTGAGGATACTCCTCCGCCAGCTGGACAAAGTGAACCATGAGGCCGGTCAGGAGGGCCTGACAGGTGCTCTCGTTGGTCTGTCCCAGACTTGCGGGAAGTTTCAGGGAGATAGACGCGTCCTTTTCCTTCACCTTTACCGAAGCCTCCAGCCCCAGCACATCATTGATAGTGCACTCAGCAAGCCGGACGGCGCTGGTAATGGCCGCGCAGACAATGTCCTCACCCTCCGGGGCGTAGCCGCTGTGTCCCTTGACTTCAAAGCCAGTGATGCGGCTGCCCTGGGAATAAAAAGTGACGGTGGTCATCAGGCCTTGATGGCGCCGATCTGCACCTTGGTGTAGGGCTGACGGTGGCCCTGACGCTTGCGGTAGCCCTTCTTGGGGTTGTACTTGAAGATACGGACCTTCTTACCCTTGCCGTTCTTCACCACAGTGGCCTCCACGCTGGCGCCCTCCACAACGGGAGCGCCGAAGGTGGCCTTGTCCCCGTCCAGGATAGCCAGCACCTCGAAGGTGACGGTCTCCCCGGCCTCGGCCTCCAGCTTCTCGATGAAGAGGGTATCGCCCTCAGCCACCTTGTACTGCTTGCCGCCGGTCACGATGATAGCGTTCATTGATATTCAACTCCTTCATTACGGGCTCGCTCTTGTAGGCGAGGCATTTCCTCTTGATGGCCTACGCAATGCGGCTCTAGTAGTTTATCAGCCTCCCTAGGACTTGTCAAGAGAAAGAAGCGATTTTTTATTTTATTTTTTAGATTTTTCCCTTTTATCGATAATAAGAATTTGTTGCATTAACGAGGATTCTGTGCTATGATAAACACACAAAACCCAAGGAGGCGGCTTTATGAAATTCACCGGTTCTACCTCTCTCCCCCGGGAACAGCTGTGTGCAGACTTTCGCCAAGCCCGCAGCCTGGGGCGGGTGCGTCTCGGGGAACACTGCGTCTATTTCCAGAAGTTTTCCGGCACCTTCGCCCTCCCCTATGACCGGATTCTCCGGGCCTGGGTGCGCCAGGAGGAGGTCAGGGCCAATCTGTGCTGCGGCCGGGCCAATTTTGACCAGTTTTACCTCATGGTCCAGGAAGAGGGGTGTGCTGTGTACCGGGGGCAGGTACTCAGCAAAGAGGCGGGCCGGGCCTGTCTGGACTGTATCCGGGCCAAAAGTCCCGGCACTCTCATTGCCCCGCCGGACAGGCCATAAGCTGTACCTTAAATTGGTTCTCTTGATAAAATAACGGGCCGCCCTTGCTGGGCGGCCCGTTTTATATTTTGCGGATACCCGACAGCGCAATTACGCGTCCAGGACTTCTTTCTCAGCCCATTCCCTTGACCTTCTTGCCGGCGGTGTGGTAGATGGGCTTCCACTCCACCTTCTGCACCAGGGCCGCGATGGAGATGGGAATGTAGGTGAACATGAAGATGGGGAAGGTAAACACATACCCCAACTTTTTCACGGGGGAGGCATCAATGTGCTTCCACTCCGACAGGACGGTCAGAATCCCGTAAATCAGCAGGCCCACATAGAAGTTGACCACCGCAGAGAAGATGAAGTGCACCGTCTCGCCGATGATCCATGCGGCCAGGTACACCGGCTGGGTCAGACAGACCACCAGGATCAGGGCATTGAACAAGATCATTCCCAGCGTCAGCAGCATGCCGGGCGCCACCGTGGCAAACATGTCATAGCAGGACAGGCCCCGGCGCCCCAGGCGCAGGCAGCCTTTCATCAGGGGAAGGGTATACGCCCGGTCCACCTGGTAAAATCCCTTGGACCACCGCAGGCGCTGATCCCAGGACTGGCGGAAGGTGGTGGGCTGCTCGTCATAGACCACAGCCTTGTCGCAGTAACCGATTTTCCGGCCCTGAACGGCGCAGTCCACCGAGAACTGAATGTCCTCGGTCAGCAGGTGGAAGGGCCAGCCACCGTTTTCTTCAATGACCTTGGCCGACACCAGGAAGCCCGTTCCGGAGACGTGGCAGTTGGTTCCCAGCAAGGTGCGGGGGAAATTGAGGAACCGGGCCTCCCGCAAAAACCAGATGGAATATCCAGCGGAGATCCAGTTGGTACCGAAGTTCTTGGAATTACGGTAGCAGGTCAGGGCGTCATAGCCCTTGTCAAAGGTACGGTTCATCTCCCGGACAAAATTGGGGTCCACCAGGTTGTCCGCGTCAAAGACAAAGTACCCGTCGTAGTTCCACTTTCCCTCCTCCTTCAGACGGTGAAAGAGGTAGTCCATGGCGTAGCCTTTCCCCTTATGTACATTGTCAAAGCGCTCATAGACAAAGGCACCGGCCCGGCGGGCCACCGCGGCGGTATTGTCAGTGCAATTATCCGCCACCACATATAGATCCAGCAGTTCTGTGGGATAATTCTGCCTGCGCAGGCTTTCCAATAGTTCGCCGATCACGCCCGCCTCATTCCGGGCGGACACGATGGCGGCAAAGCGGTGCAGCCGGCTGGGCTGGTGATGTTCCTGCCAGCGGCGGCACACAAGGCCCACCACTACATAGAAGCCCTGATACAAATACAGGACTGCAAACAGAACGATCACAGCCAGATTCAGATCTTTTACAAACTCTAACATTGTCATTTCAAAAATCCTCCAGGGTAAGCTCCAGCGCCCCAGCGGGGATTCTTTTTCGGTTTTGTTCACCCCCGCCGTCGATCTCTTTCCCCATCCTCCGGACAAAAAAAGAGAGGGAGGAACCTGTCCCTGCCGTCTTGCCGGGGACATGCTTTCCTCCCAAAGGCGCAGGGATTATCATACCATGTTTCAAAGAGATTACAAGCATAATAAGTACTAATTAAGCAATTCTTAAGAAACTATTTTCAGTTTGTTTAACAAAAATGAAGCTCACGCCCGGCTTTGGGCGTGAGCTTTTCAAGCCTATTTCAGTTTTTCAAATCCGGCATACCGGCCAAACACAGCTGCCGCTGCGGCGCTCAGTTGCCGCCGAACTCGCTGAAGAAGCGGTCATGGACGGCCTGGACGGCCCGGTCGGCCTCCCGCTCGTCCACCAGGACGGAGACCTTGATCTCACTGGTGGAGATCATGTTGATGTTGATGCCCGCGGAGAACAGGGCCTCAAACATCTTGCAGGCCACGCCGGCGTTGTTGGCCATGCCAGCGCCCACGATAGAGATCTTGGCAATCTGGTCGTTGAGCTCCACGCTCTTGCAGCCGATGGCCTCCTTGTGCTCCTCCATGACCTCCTTGGCGCGCTGGGCATCGCTGCGGGCCACGGTGAAGCTGATGTCCTTACTGTCGTCACGGCCAATGGACTGGAGAATAATGTCTACGTTGATGTTCTCCTTAGCCAGCAGAGAGAAGATTTTAAAAGCGATACCGGGCTGATCGGCCAGCCCCACCAGAGCCAGGCGGGCCACATTTTTATCTTTGGCCACACCGCTGACATGCGTTTTTTTCCATGGTTTTTACTACCTCCTTCACTTGGGTACCGGGATTGCCGGTAAAGCTGGAGAGGACCTCCAGATTGACATTATAGCGCTTGGCCATTTCCACCGAGCGGTTGTGGAGCACCTGGGCACCCAGGCTGGCCAGCTCCAGCATCTCGTCATAGGTAATCTCATCCAGCTTGCGGGCACCTTTGACGGTGCGGGGATCGGCGGTGTAGACGCCGTCCACGTCGGTGTAAATCTGGCACAGGTCGGCCCGCAGGGCGGCAGCCAGCGCCACCGCAGAGGTGTCTGAACCGCCCCGGCCCAGGGTGGTGATGTCGTCGTACTTGTTGATGCCCTGGAAGCCGGCCACCAGAACAATCTTCTTCTTGTCCAGCTCCTTCTGGATCCGCTCGGTGCGGATGCGCTTAATGCGGGCGGCGGAATAAGAGGAATCCGTAAGCATACCCGCCTGCCAACCGGTGAGAGAGATGGCCTGGTAGCCCATGCGCTCAATGGCCATGACGCAAAGAGAGATGGAAATCTGCTCACCGGTGGACAGGAGCATATCCATTTCCCGCTTGGAGGCGTTGGGGTTAATCTCCTTCGCCTTCTCGATGAGGTCGTCGGTGGTGTCACCCTGCGCAGACAGGACGGCCACCACACTGTGGCCCTTGCGGTAGGTCTCGGTGATGATCCGGGCCACATTCCGGATCTTGTCGGCGTCGGCCACAGAGCTGCCGCCGAATTTTTGTACGATAAGTGCCATGTATGTTTTCCCCCTAAAAGGTCAAATCAAAATAATCCGGTTTGGGGAGCAGGGCTCCCCCACCATTCTATGCCCTCCCGGGCCCCGTGTCATGCCAGCACGCGGAACAGGGAGCTGACCTGCATACCCTGGAGCCGGTCCCGGATCTGGGGCTCGGTCATGGGCTGGGTCAGGAAGGCGGCCTCCCCAGCGGGAGCGCCCGCCCGGGCCAGCAGGTGGATCTCGCCGCAGGCAAGCCGGGCCTGGTCGGCGGTGCACTGGGCACGGACATACCAGGGAGAGGAGAGGATGTCGGAGGACACCACCAAGTCAGGGGCTCCCTCCTCCCAGCCGTTGTGCCGGTCCTTCTTCAGATCCTTGGCGATGTCAATGACATCGGCCACCACAGCGGAGGCGGTGGGTAGTTTGCCCGCGCCCCGGCCATAGAACATGACGTCTCCAATGGCGTTGCCGGTCACGGCAATGGCGTTGAACACATCCTCCACACCGGCCAGCGGATTTTCTCCGGGCACCAGGTGGGGGGCCACAAAGGCGCACACCTTGCCTTGGGGCTGGCGGATCGCCCGGCCTAGGAGCTTGATCTTATAGCCCACAGAATCGGCGTAGGCCACATCCTCCAGGGTCACCCCGCGAATGCCCTGGGTGGGCACCTGGTCGGGATAGACATGGCGGCCAAAGGCCAGGGCGGCCAGAATGCAGATCTTCCGGCAGGCGTCGTGGCCGTCCACATCGGCGGTGGGATCCTTCTCGGCATAGCCGTTTTCCTGGGCCTCCTTCAAGGCCTGGTCAAAGGTCAGGCCGGAACGGATCATCCGGGTGAGAATATAGTTGGTGGTTCCGTTGAGGATACCGGTCACCTGGGTAAGCTCATTGGCCGCCAGGCAGGAGGTCAGGGGCCGCAGGATGGGAATGCCGCCGCCCACGCTGGCTTCAAAGAGGTAGCTGCACCCATGCTCCTGGGCCAGCTTCAGCAGCTCATAGCCGTGGGTGGCCACCAGCTCCTTGTTGGAGGTCACCACGCTCTTGCCCGCCTTCAGAGCCCGGGTGGTAAAGTCCAGGGCAATGGTGGCTCCGCCAATGGTCTCCACTACAATGTCCACCTCGGGGTCCTGCTCAATGACTGAAAAGTCTTTTACAAAGCAATCGGCATAGGGGCTTCCGGGAAACTCCCGCACATCCAGAATATATTTCAGCCGCACCAGGTCATCCACACGCCGGTCGATGAGCCCGCCGTTCTGGGTGAGCACCTCGGCCACGCCGGACCCTACGGTGCCGAAGCCCAAGATCGCAACATGTACCATGTTTTGTATCCTCCTATCAACTGCGGATCTCAGCCCGCCAGAATCTCACATTTGATCACGCCGCCGCTGCCCGACACCCGGGCAAGCACGTCCTCCAGGGAATCCTGAAGGGCGGACGTCTCCGCCGTCATCGTCACCACCGCACAGCCGCTGGCCGGAATATTCTGGTTGATGGTGAGAATATTCACCCCAGTCCCTGCCAGCACATTGAGAACGCCGGACAAAATACCCGGCTCATCCTTGAGCAGCACCTGAAAGGTGACAATCCGCCCATGGAGCATGTCGTTGAAGGGCCGGACCGCATCCTTATATTTATAAAAGGCACTGCGGCTGATGTTCACCGCCTGGGCCGCACCGTTCACCGTCTTCTGCTCTCCTGTCTCCAAAAGGCGCTTGGCCTCGGCAACCTTCCTGAAGATCTCAGGCATAGCCTCGGCCTCCACAATAAAGTACTTCGCCGGACCGCTCATGGTTTCCTCCTGTCCTCACGGATGTTGTCCGTGTTAGGTGGTCATTTGTATTCGTGACGTGGTCTATTGTAGCACAGGTTTTACGGAATGGCAATGATAATTTCCCTGGTGAACGTGTGGAAGTTTTCAAGGAGCGGACAGATGTATTTCGTCATTTTTCACAACCGCAAAGCACAGCGCCCCGGAGAAGCTCTCCGGGGCGCGGCTAAGACACTAATTACGGGGAATATCCTGTGAAATTCCCTGACTTCCAGATCCGCTGGAAGAGCTTCCGCTCCCATCTCCGGGGATTACCGGGTCACCGGGAATCACGGGATCGGTGGGATCGGTAGGATTGTTGGGATCCCCATAGTCGGGATCGTCCGGATCCAGATTCATATTGGGATCATTGGGATCGGGAATCACGGTTTCTTCCGTGTGAACGGTACACAGCCCCGCCTCCATCACGGTGGCATAGCGGTACATCTCATCCCCGGCCTTCACGCCGGCAATGGGGGTACGCTCGTAGTCGGGGTAGCAGACCTCCTTAAGGCTCTCCTCGGGACAGAAGGGCCCGGCCTCATGGTAAAGGCCCGTCTCCTTCCCTTCCTCATCCAGGATAGGATCATCCAGACAGACGGTGACTACGCTGGCACCTGTGTGCACGGTACACACATCCGACTCCGGATAGTCCTCGGCAAACACGCTGGCAGTGGCAGTCCGGTCGCCCCGGGGATCCAGCTTACAGTAGTCGGTGGCCAGTAACCCGCTGTCCTGACAATAAGCCACCGTGCGCAGGGAGGAGGATTCGGCGTTGGGGAAGTTCTTGTCCTCCAACCCCTCATGGATGGGCTCCATCACCATCCGCCACAGATTCACATGGGTGGTGGTGTTGGGCATGGTGGCATTCTGGGGATAGCCCATCCACACCGCAGCGGTGTAGTAGGGGGTGTAGCCCACAAACCACAGGTCGTACACATCGTTGGTGGTACCGGTCTTACCGGCGCAGTGCATGCCGCTCAGGCCCTTGCCCGCCGCAGTACCGCCGGACTGGAACACGCCCTGAAGCAGGCTGTTCATATAGTAGGCGGTGGTATCCTTCAAGACGGTCTCCTGTACGGTGGGGTTCTCCAGCAGGAGGACCTCCTCCCCATCCACCATATGGGTCACCTTGGTAAAGGTGCGGGAATAGGTATAGGTGCCGCCGTTGGGGAAGGTGGCGTAGGCCTCGGCCATGTCCCGGGTGGTGACGCCGTCGGTCAGACCACCCATGGCCAAGGGGGCCACGCCAATATCGCTGAAGGTCTTGCCGTTAATTTCCCGGCCCTCTTCCAGATCAATGTGGAAGCGGTCCTGCATGAAGTTAAAGCTCTCCTGCGGGGTGACCAGGTCGGCAATGATCCGCACTGCAATGGTGTTCAAGGACACCTTCAGGGCGTAGGGGATACTGGTAAGGCCCCGGTAGGTGGTGGAACCGGCGTTATAGGGCCAGGGCCCGCCGTTCATCTCCTGGTAGGGATAGTCGTCCAGGACGGTAATGGGGCTGATCTTGCCCATCTCAATAGCCGGTGCATAGACGGACAGGGGTTTGATGGAGGAACCGGGCTGACGCTTGGAGGAGTTGGCATAGTTGCTCAGAAGGTTGCCTTCCTTCTCCCCAAACTGGCCGGCAATGGCCACCACATCTCCCGTAGAGTTGTCGATCACCGTGATGGCCGACTGCATAAGCTGGCCGTCCTTGGAGGTGTAGTTCAGGTTCTCCCGGTTGGTATACACTTCATCCACCGCCGCCTGGACATCCGGGTCATAGCAGGTATAAATACGCAGGCCGCCCCGCTGGAGGGCCTGGTTGATCATAGAATCGGACCAACCCAGCTGCTCCTGCAAAGCCTGGGACACATCGGAGATGACCGTCTCCTCATACCAGGTGTAGATCTGGCTGTCCGCCTCCTCATCTTCCGCCCGGACAAAGACCAGCTCCTGGGCCACGGCCTCGTCATACTCCTCCTGGGTGATATAGCCCTGATCCAGCATCTGATAGAGCACCACCTCCTGGCGGTACTTGTTCCACTGCCGGGCGTCCCACACCTCTCCCTCACTGTTTTCCGACTTGGCAAAGGAGTAGGGGCCATACTTGGAGGGATTGTTGGTGATGGAAATGAGGCTGGCACACTCGGCCAGGGTCAGCTCACTGACGGGCTTGCCGAAGTACTCCAGGGAAGCCGAGCCCACACCCTCACAGCCGCTGCCCAAGGGGATGATGTTCAAGTAGCGCTCGATGGTGTCCTCTTTGGAGTTATTCTGGGTAAAGCGGATGGCACGGACAATTTCGGTGATCTTCCGCTTGACGGTGGTCTCGTTATAGCCGGTCTGGTTCTTGATCAGCTGCTGGGTGATGGTGGAACCACCTGAGATGTCGTTGCCCAGGAACATGTCCACTACCGCGTTCAGGGTTCGCCGCCAGTCCACGCCGGGGTGGGTCCAGAAGCGCTTGTCCTCGATGGCCACGGCGGCGTCAATCAAATCCTGAGGCATGTCCTCCAGATCTACCCAGATGGAACTGGTGGTGTTCAGCAGCGTGGTCATCTCCACATACTGCCCGGTTGCCTTGTCTTCATAGTACATGACGCTGTTTTCCCCGTACGGGAAATCATCCATGCTCAGATCGGCAATGGGAACAATGACCTTGTTGATGTACACCGCGGCAAAGCAGCACAGCAGCGCTCCCGTACACAGTCCCACCAGCAGCAGGGTTCCCAGAACCTTCAATACCAGGGAGCCTTTGCCGCCGGTGCGCTTTTTCCGCTTCCGGGGCTGGTGCTCCCCCTCCTCCCGGCGGCGCGGCGCCTGGCGGCGGGAGGGATAGTCGCTGTTTTCGTACAAGGAATGGTTATTATGATCTGACACAATGCTACCTCCAGTCGGGAGGGGACGCAGTCTCCCTCCGACGGTCCTGGCAGACCCCGTCTGCCGTGATCTATTTGGTGTGCTCCGGGCTTTCCCCCGCTCCGGCCGCGGGCCGGGCGTAAAAACCCATTATGGGTATTATACCAGATTTTCCTTGTTTGTCCACCCAAAATCACCCCCCCTTTTGGTCACAAAAAAGCAGCTGTGAAAATTTACCTGCCGCCGCTCTTGCATTTTTTCCTGCTACGGGTTAAAATAGACCCAGAAAAGACAGGAGGTACTGCACCATGGAGGAGCTGTTTGGCCCTGATTTCATCTCCGTCACCGACGAGGACGGAAACGAGTTTGAGCTGGAGCTGGTAGACACTCTGGAGCACAAGGGTGTTACTTACTACGCCATGTTCCCCGCAGTTGACGCTGACGAAGAGACCGGCGAGCCCAAGGATGTGGACGCGGATGACGAGGAATACGGCCTGGTCATCATGAAGGCCATCCAGGAGGGCGGCGAGGAGCTTCTTTCCACGCTGGATTCCGACGAGGAGCTGGACGAAATCTATGAGCTGTTCATGGAGCGGTTCTTCGCAGAGGAAAATGAGGAAACTCAGGACTGATTCTCCTTTCCTGCTCGGTGCGTGATGGGCTCTTTTAAACCCACATTTTTTAAACGGGACGCCCACCTCACGGTGTGGCTTGCAGGCCTCCCGGCCCCCATCGAGGTCGGCTGGAAGTTGGAAGCAGATAAGCATCGTGGAGGCGACCCACCTGCCATATCGTGCAGGTTTTAAACGGGTCCACACGGCCAGAGCGGGGTAAAGAGAAGATTCAGTCCACTTGGGCGCGGCGGTTTCCGCCGCGCCCTTTTTTTAACTTTTTATAAACATTTTCTGTCAAACTGCCTTTTTCCTTCAATTCCCCTTGAAAATTTTGTTGGCTTCAAGTATAATGTTTCGGACATGCCCGGGGCGGTTTTTACCATCTCAAGGGCATCTCTATTTTCTCCCGGCCCTTCCCTGCCGGGGGATGATCTAAATGAGAGGACTGAACAAACTGTGAGCGAACCCAAAGAGAATAAGAGCCAGACCAAGGCTCAGCGCCAGGAGAAGCGCCGTCAGGAGGAACAGGCCAACCGCCGTTCCACGGCCCTGTATGCTCTGGTCGGTATCGTGGTAGTGGTTGTTGCTGCCGCCATGATCCTGTGGAACACCGGCATCCTCCAGCGCAGCCTCACCGCCGTAGAGGTAGACGGCAACAAATATACCGTTGCCGATGTGGACCTCTACTTTAATTCCGCGTATAGCTCCACTGTCCAGCAGTACATGGAATCTTATTACATGACCCCCTTTGATACCTCTTCTTCCACCAAGAATCAGGTATACAACCAGGAGACCGGCGAGAGCTGGTATGACCATCTGATGGATCAGGCTCTGACCAACCTGAAGAACGACACCGTCCTGTCTGCCAAGGCCACTGCCGAGGGCTACACCCTCTCTGAGGAGGGCCAGCAGACCCGGGACAACTTCATCAAGCAGCTGGATACCGCCTGGCTCACTCAGTATACGTCCCGTGACGCCTATATCCGCACCGCCTACGGTCCCTTCATGACCTATGACCGGCTTGTGGAGCTGGTGGACATGCAGATTCTGGCCAGCGACTATCTCCAGTCCCAGCTGGACGCCATCTCCCACGGCGACGAGGACTATGAGGCCTACTATTCCGAAAACGCCGACCTTCTTGACACCTACACCTACACCCAGTTCCTCTTCCAGGCCAGCGTGGCTACCACCGACGAAGAGGGCAACACCATTGAGATGACCGACGAGGAGAAGACTGCCGCTCTGGAGCAGGCCAAAACCGAGCAGAAAGCCCTGGCCGAGGAGCTGAAGGCCAAGCTGGAGGCCGGCGAGGATCCCCAGGCTCTGGCTGAGGAGTACGCCGAGCAGCTTTACAGCAGCAGCCTCTCCCGCAACACCGTGGGCTCCAATCTGTCCACCATCAACAGCGAGTGGCTGATGGATTCTGCCCGCCAGAGCGGCGATGTTACCGTGACCGAGTATGATTCCGGCACCGCCTACAACTACTATGTGGTTGTCTTCGAGGGCCGCCAGCGCGACGATACGCCCACCGCGGACGTGCGCCACATTCTGGTGGCAGCCGAGCAGGACGAGGGCGCCTCTGAGCCTACCCAGGAGCAGTATGACGCCGCCTATGCCCAGGCTGAGGAGCTGCTCAACCAGTGGAAGTCCGGCGAGGCCACTGAGGATTCCTTCGCTACTCTGGCCCAGGAGAACAGCGCCGACGCCAGCTCCGCTTCTGACGGCGGCCTCATTTCCAACGTCTCCACCGCCTCCAGCTATGTGGAGACCTTCTCCAACTGGGCCCTGGATCCCAGCCGTCAGCCCGGCGACACTGGCATTGTTCAGAACACCGGCTCCTCCACCAAGGGCTGGCACATCATGTACTTTGTCTCTTCCAATGACCCCATCTGGAAGCAGAGCGCGGCCAGTGGCCTGCTGAGCCAGGACTATGAGAGCCTGATTACTGCTGCTACCGAGGGTGTCTCCCTCACCGAGGGTCTGGGTATGACCTTTGTTACCAGCAAGTAATCCCCTCTATGCCAATAAAAAACTCCCCCGACCAATGTCGGGGGAGTTTTTGTGTTATCTTGCCAGGGCCACCAGCGCGCTGGCGCCAATGCGGTCGGCCCCTGCCTCAATCATGGCCTGGGCCTGCTCAAAGGTCCGGATCCCGCCGGCAGCCTTAATCCGCACATCAGGGCTTATGTGCTCCTTAAAGAGCTTCACATCCTCCACGGTAGCTCCCCCCGTGGAGAAGCCGGTAGAAGTCTTGATAAAGTCCGCGCCGGACATGGACACCACCCGGCACACGGCCACCTTCTCCTCCTGGGTCAGCTGGCAGGCCTCCACAATAACCTTTAAAATACGACCCTTGCAGGAGAGCTTGATGGCCTTGATTTCCTGGAGCACACCCTCCCAGTCACCGGCCTTGGCCAGTCCCAGGTCGATCACCATATCAATCTCGTCGGCGCCATTGCGAATGGCGTCCTCCGTCTCAAATACCTTAACCTCTGGAGTGGAATACCCGTTGGGGAACCCGATGACGGTACACACCTTCAGACGGTTGCCCACGTACTCCGCGGCTTTCTTGACATAGCGCGGGGGGATACAAACGGATGCCGTTGCAAACTCCATTCCCTCGTCGCAAATAGCCTTCACCTGTTCCCAGGTGGCAGTGGGGGTCAGGATGGTGTGATCCACCCGGCTGAGAATTTCTTGCTTGTTCATAGTCGCAATCCTACCTCCCTGCCGGAGGCCAGCTCCGGCTATGTTTTATATGCCCTTTATTCTACTCCAGTGTATCCACTTTTGTCCAGTATCAATCTGGCATAGGAAAAAAACAAGACAAATTTTTGCCTGTCCAGGCACAAAGAAAAAGTCCTGAAATCGTTTGATTTCAGGACTTTTGGTGGAGATAAGCGGGATCGAACCGCTGACCTCT
>CAUFAM010000009.1 GCA_959022875.1 uncultured Oscillospiraceae bacterium
TGCCCCTGATGACCTCCCTGGGGGCCGACCCCACCCTCCACTACCGCTGGGCCAGCGGGTATAACCTGCTGTTTTCCGTCATGCTGGGGCTTTTTTGCCTGGGGCTGATTGTGGCCGGGCTCTTCTTCAGCGGCAAGCCCGTCTGGGCCTCCTGGGCGGGCTACCGCCGGCTGCTGCTCACCAGCGGCCGCGCCCCCAGCGACTATCTGCGTATGTTCGGCCCCGCCCCGGTGCTCATCAACATGGGGGTCAACGGCCTGATCGGCATGGCCTTCATCCTTCTGGGGGGCGGCGACCTCAACGGCCCCACCGTGGGCGGAATCCTCACCATCATGGGCTTTTCCGCCTTCGGCAAGCACGCTATGAACATCACCCCCGTGATGGCGGGCGTATTTCTGGGCAGCCTCGTCATGCACTGGGAGCTCAATCAGCCGGCGGTGCAGCTGGCCTGCCTGTTTTGCACCACACTGGCCCCTGTGTCGGGGTATTTTGGCTGGCCCTACGGGCTGCTGGCCGGGTTTTTGCACTCCTCGGTGGTGCTGTACACCAGCTCGCCGGTGGCAGGCATGAACCTCTACAACAACGGCTTTTCCGGCGGCCTTGTGGCTATCGTCCTCTATCCCACCATCATGGCCATCGCCCAGCACCGCAAGCCGGTGCTCCAGGACGAGGACTACTTCGAACAGTTGGAGCACGACGAGCCTGTGGTGGCTCCCGAGCCCCACGAGATTACCGAGGAGCTGGACAAATAAACAATCAGACACCTGCCGGAAACGGCGGGTGTCTGTTTTTTAGGGATGATTTTTGCCTGGGGGAATATTTCGCCGCTCCGGCGGCGAGTGACTTTGCCAACAGCAGCAAAGTCACCAAAATGCCGTTCGGAAACCAAGGTTTCCAAAACCTTCCTTTGCCGCCTCCGGAGTTCTCCCACCGTTTGCCGGCGCGTCGTGGCGGGACACCGCTCAGCCCCGCGCCGCTGCCGCTGATTTGGCGGTTGCGGATGGCCGCAGCGCTGGAACAATGCGCGCCGGGACGGCCCATGCTCATCAAAAGAGTACCCGCACCGCCCAGGCCGCGGCCAGAAAGCCCACCAGATCGGCGCACAGGGCGGCGGGGACGGCGTAGCGGGTGCGGGAGATCCCGGCGGCGCTGAAGTACACGGCGATGGTGTAGAAAGTGGTCTCGGTGGAGCCCAGCATCACCGCAGCGGTGCGGCCAAGGGTGGAGTCGGGGCCATAGGTCTGGATGAGCTCCGAGCCTACCCCCAGCGCAGCCGAGCCGCTTACCGGCCGCACCAGCATGAGGGGCAGAAGCTGGGAAGGCAGTCCCAGACCCTCCAGAAGGGGGCTGAGCGCGGCGGAGAGCAGCTCCAGGGCCCCGGAGGCCCGGAGCATGGACACCGCCGTCAGAAGTCCCACAAGGGCCGGAAAGATGCGCAGCAGGGTTTCCAGACCGGAGCCCGCCCCCTGGCACAGGGCCCCATAGACGTCCACCCGGTGAAAGGCCCCGTATAGGGCCACGCCCACCAAAATGAGGGGGACGAGCATGGTAAAAAAGAGATCCATCTCAACTCCTCCAAAGCCGGGCAAATCCCTTGCAGGCCAGAACCCCGGCCGTAACGGACAGGGAGGAGGCCAGCCACACGGCGGGAAGAATGTCAAAGGGAGTCCGGCACCCCGCCCCCGCGCGCACGGCGGCCACGGTGGTGGGGATCAGCTGGAGGGAAGCGGTGTTGCACACCACCAGCATGCAAAGACTGTCCGAGGCCACCCCGGGACTTTTCCGGGCCATGCGCCGGGCCGCTTCCAGGCCCAGGGGGGTGGCGGCGTTGCCCAGACCTAAAAGGTTTGCAGATACATTTGCCGAGATACTGTCCATGACGGCCCGGTCACTGCGTTCCTTGGGAAAGAGCAGCCTCAGAACCGGTCCAAGCAGCTGGGAAAGTTTTTCCGCCAGACCGGACTGGCGCATGACCTCCATGACGCCTGACCACAGGCACAGCATGCCAGCCATGGAGAGAACCAATTGCACGGCTGCTGCAGCTCCCTCCACCGCTGCCGTGGATACCATTTCCCCGCGGCCCGTCAAAATGCCGCATAGCACTGCTGCTGCCGCCATGCCGGTCCAGATTACGGTCATTGTCATAAAAACGCCTCCTTTACATGGTTATCCATACGGAAATTACTGGAAAAGCATGACGGCAAAGAAACCAGAAATTTACAAAAAAATCCAGTTCAATCCCCTTTTTGCTAGAAAAATCTACATTTTTCCCTCCCTTTTGACCTATATTTACTGTTGACATGATATTTGATTATTTGTACAATAAAGGTGTAAAAATCCACGCCCAAGCAGCCCACTCACAGCAATGGTCAAGAGGGCGCTTGCGAAGAGAGAGAAGGAGGCGTCATAATATGAAATCCACTGGTATTGTTCGGAAAGTGGACGAACTGGGACGCATTGTTTTGCCCATCGAGCTGCGCCGTACCCTGGACATTGAGGAGAAGGACTCACTGGAAATTTACATGGATGGATCGTCCATCGTGCTGAAGAAGTTTCAGCCTGCCTGCATCTTCTGCGACAGTGAAAAGGATATTATTGAATTCCGGGGAAAGAATATCTGTCCCCGTTGCTTCCAGGAGATGGGCGGGCTGTTCCAGAAGTAAGGCCCGGGACGTCCCTTTGGAGGGGACCGGAGCGGCTTGGAACAAGGCGCAGCGGTTCCGTCTTACATAAATGAAAAAGCTATGGAGAACCGGATTGGTTCTCCATAGCTTTTTGTTACCCGGATGGAAGGTTAGAGTGCCAGATAGACCGCGCCCACCATGAGCAGAGCCTGTACCACGAAAATGCCCAGGAAACAGGGAACAAAGAACTTATACCATTTCTCGATCTTTACCCCGGCCAGTCCGCTGAGAATTCCCACCATGGCCGTGGGCCACAGGCAGTTGGAAAGGCCGTCGCCAAACTGGAAGGCCAGGCAGGCGGTGTCGCGGGTCAGGCCCAACAGGTCGGCCATGGGGGCCATGATGGGCATGGTGGTGGCGGCCTGGCCGGAGCCGGAGGGAATCAGGAAGTTCAGCAGGGTCTGGAACACCAGCATGGCCACGGCAGCCAGCCAGTCGGGCAGGCCCATGAGGGGCAGGGAGAAGTAGTAGACTACGGTGTCGATGATGTTGCCGGCGGTGAGCACCATCAGGATGCCGCGGGCCAGGCCGATCATCATACAGGCCATGGCCACCTCAGAGAAGCCGGAGGCATATTTTTCCGCGATCTTGCTGGGCCCGTCTCCCATGATGATACCGCTGACAATACCCATGATCATAAACACGGCGGACAGCTCGGTAAAGTACCAGCCGTAGTTCCGGCAGCCCCAGACGATGACGGCGATTCCGGCCACCAGCACACACAGAACCAGAGCCTCCCGCACGCCAAAGGGGTGCTTTTTCAGCTCCTCCTCACTCATGGAGAAGCGGGAGAAGTCATCACCGGCCACCAGACTCTTGGAGGGGTCTGCCTGGATTTTTAGGGCGTAGCGCACCAGGAAGACGGAAGCCACTACGATCATGCAGCCGTGGCTGAACACCCGGTAGCCCATGTTAGAGGGGAAAGGAACCTCGGCAATACTCTGGGCAATGCCCATGGTGAAGGGGTTCATAGCCGCGCCGGAGTAGCCCATACCGGCGCCCAGAGCCACGATGGCCAGGCCGACCACTGCGTCAAAGCCCATGGCAATGGAGATTCCTACAAAGACGGGGATGAAGGGGAACCATTCCTCAAACAGGCCGATGGTAGAGGAGGCGGAGCCCACCACCACCAGGAAGATGGGGATGATGGCGGTGCGGGCCTTGCCCTTGAATACTTTCAGAAGGACGGCCACCAGACCGTTAAAGGCGCCGCTGGCAATCATAATGCTGATGGAGGCGTAGGAAATAAAGACGAAAAACACCACGCCGCCCGCATCCACAAAGCCGTTGTAGATGCACATCATCATATCAAAGAAGCCCACGGGGGTGGACTCCACCGTGTGGAAGGTGCCGGGGATGGCCACGTTCTGGTCGGCCTCATTGACCATGCGGTCAAACTGGCCGGCGGGGAGCAGCCAGGTGGCAATGGTGCAAAGAACGATGATGATCATCATCAGGACATAGATGTGCGGCAACGAAAAGGAACGTTTTTTCACCAGTGTACTGCTTGACATAAAATCTCCTCCTTACAATTCCGCCGGGCGGCGGACACACACACAATGGAAAGGTTATCCATCCAGCTTGATCTTGCGCTGGGTTTGGAAAGACTGGGCCACCTCCTCCCGGAATGGGGCGTCGGTGAGGATGCGGTAAATAATGTTGGCGATGATCTCGCCGCCCTGGGCAATGGCTTGGTGAGCGCCCTCCTGGATGGTCTCATCCCGGAACTGCTCGGTATGCAGGGCGTAGGGGGCCTGGCAGATGGCCACAAGAGACTGGATGGTGGGGCAACGGTAGCTGACGTTGCCCACATCTGAGGAGCCGTTGGGGGTGGGGACAGCGTCAAAGGGAAGGCCCATGTCTTGGAACAGTTCGGTCACGGCCTGTTCCAGCGTGGGCACCCGGACCATATCGGCAAAGTCCTCAAACCCCTTGGTGAAGGTGAACTGGCAGTCCAGAGCCAGGCAGGCGCCCTGGGCGCACTTGCGCACCACTTCATCCATCTCCTCAAGCTTGCGCTGGGAGTCGGTACGGATTTCCAGCCGGACTACCGCCCGGTCGGGCAGGATATTTGGATATTGTCCGCCGTCGGTAATGACGCCGTTGACATGGATGTCGGGGGTGAAGCACTCACGGCGGGCGTCCACCAGGTCCAGGAATTTCCGGGCGGCGGCCAGGGCACTGTGTCCTTTCCAGGGGCCGGCCACTGCGTGGGCGGACAGTCCGGTAAATTCAGCGATGTAGCAGCGCAGGGAGAGCACGTCCATGTCGGAAATGCACTTGCCTCCGCTCCAGCTGTGGATCATCATGGCGGCAGACAGATCGTCAAAGGCGCCCTGTTCAGCCATGCCCACCTTGGCGCCGTTTTCCTCCTCGGCGGGGGTGCCGTAAACGATTACCTTACCGGGAATTTGGTCCTTCACCTTGGCCAGGGCCAGGGCGGCGAGGATGGACATGGACCCGTGGACGTTGTGGCCGCAGGCGTGTCCCAGCCCGGGCAGGGCGTCGTATTCGGTGAGGATACCGGCACTGGGGCCGTCGCCGCAGTCCAGGACCGCCCGGAAACCGGTGGGGTAGCCCAGGTAGGGATATTCCACCTCGTATCCGGCCTGGCGAAGCAGGTCGACCATTTTTTGGCTGGAGCGGAATTCCTGATCGGGCAGCTCGGGGTGGGCGTAAAGGTCATCGCTGAGCGCTACGGCCAGAGGATGGCATTCCTGAACCGCCTGAGCAAGAAATGATTCCGGCTTTTTATGTTCCATATGTGAGACCTCCTGTTAAGAAATGGAGCATTATCCTTTTTCAATCTAATGATTTAGTGAACTAGATTATCGATGTAACGAATTATAGCGCAAAGGGGTTGTCCGGTCAACCACAATGGATGGTTAAAAATGACAAAAAAGAACACCAAAATATTAAAAATTTTGGTGTGCACAAAAGAAAGACACTTGTCTTTTTTATACAAACAAATAAGAATAAAAAAACCGCTCCGGTTTCCCGGAGCGGCAGATCATCAGAAGTTACTTCATAGAGAAGGCGGTGATGGTGTAGCCGAACATGTTGTCGCTGCTGCGCAGGGTGGCTTCAAATTCACCCAAGTCGGAGCCGTCGGCCAGATAGACCAGGGCGCCGGAGAGCGTCACCGTGTCGCCGGAGGTCTGGCTGGAGCGGATCTCAAAGCGGGCCTGCTCGTTGTTGCCGCAGACCACCTGGTAGCTGTCGGAGGCGGCGTCATAAGTCATACGGTCGCTCAGATCCTCAGGCAGGGGGCCCATGGCGTCGAAGGAGAGGTCCAGGGCGGCGGCGTAGTCCTGTACGGTCTCGGACAGGAGCAGCAGGGTGTCGCTGTTCTGATACTCGGAGCGGTTGTCCAGCTGTCCGTAGAGGGAGAGCATGTTGTACAGGCTTTCCCAGGCCAGCATGTTGTTGTCCCCGTCGAAGGAGGTGAGGTCGTGATTCATCATGGCCAGCAGCACGCCGTGGAGGGCGGGGGCCATGGACTGCTCGGCAGCCACCTGGGCGGGCACGCCGCCGGGGACATAGTCCTCAAAGGACTGGACGGTCTCAGAGGGGGTCTCCTCATGGTCGGCCAGAGCCACAGTGCCCAGAG
The DNA here is from genome assembly GCA_959022875.1 of uncultured Oscillospiraceae bacterium. Taxonomy (GTDB): domain Bacteria; phylum Bacillota; class Clostridia; order Oscillospirales; family Oscillospiraceae; genus Lawsonibacter. The sequence continues at coordinate 6,295 of CAUFAM010000009.1, forward strand.
GGAGCACCAGCATGGAAGCGATCAAAGCGGTCATCAGAAGTTTTTTCATAAGAAGACCTCCTTTCCTGTTTGTACCCTTAGTCTATCAGAAAACGTTGTTACCATCGTAGCGAATCCATTACGACTTGGTGAAGAAAGAGTTACAAAATAGTAGCAAATCCGGTTTGCCCATATGTTGTACGCTGCGTGGGGCCGCCCACGGGATCTTGTAGGGAGAGGGCTGTCCACAGGAAGAGTATATGTGCCCGGGGCGGGGGATATTCCCGGGGCGGGAAGATTTGCCTGGGTTTGTTTCCCTTTATTACGTTAGACGGCGGAAGGAGCAAAAGGTTCCCGGAGATGGAAAAAATTTTTTCTGGGACGGCGGGACTGGGGGAAAACCGGATGGGGGAAAACCCCCGTTGACCGCCGGGGGGATTTTCGATACAATAAGAACACTTCAAATGACACAGATAAAGGATGTTTTACTATGCTTACTGAAGAGCAGCAGCTGCGCTTTGCCAAGGCCCGCCGGGGGGCCATTGCCCGGGAGTTTTCCCACTTGAACCCCGAGCAGCAAAAGGCCGTCCTGGCCACCGAGGGCCCTCTTCTCCTGCTGGCGGGCGCGGGCAGCGGCAAGACCACGGTGCTCATCCACCGCATTGCCAATCTGATGAAATACGGCCGGGGCTCCGACAGCTCCGAGGTGCCCGGTTTTGTAACCCAGGAGGATCTGGCCTTCCTGGAGCGCTACGCCCAGACCGGGGAAGGGGACAAGCTCTCCCAGGAGCGGCTGTGCCGCCTGGAGCCTGCCGCCCCCTGGACTATCCTGGCCATTACCTTTACCAATAAGGCCGCCGGGGAGCTGAAGGACCGCCTCAGCAACATGCTGGGCCCCGCCGCCAATGACATCTGGGCCAGCACCTTCCACTCCGCCTGCGTGCGCATTCTCCGACGGGACATTGAGAAGCTGGGCTTCTCCTCCTCCTTTACCATTTATGATACGGACGATTCCCTGCGCGTTGTTAAGGACTGCCTGAAGGACCTGAGCCTGGATGAGAAGCAGTTCCCCCCCCGGTCGGTGCTGGGGTACATCTCCCGGGCCAAGGATCAGATGCTCCTGGCCCAGGACTACCAGCAGCAGTGCGAGAAGTCCGGGGACTTCCGCCTGAGCAAGATTGCAAAAATTTATGTGGAGTACCAGCGGCGGCTGTGGGAGGCCAACGCCCTGGACTTTGACGACATTATCCTCCACACCGTGCGCCTGCTCAAGGGCTTTGCCGAGGTGCGGGAGTTTTATCAGAAGAAGTTCCGCTATGTGCTCATCGACGAGTACCAGGACACCAACAACCTCCAGTACCTCCTGGCCTCCACCCTGGCGGGGGGCTATGAGAACTTCTGCGTGGTGGGCGACGACGACCAGTCCATCTACCGCTTCCGGGGTGCCACCATTGAAAATATCCTCTCCTTTGAGCAGCAATATAAGGGAGCCCGGGTCATCCGCCTGGAGGAGAACTACCGCTCCACCGGCCACATTCTGGACGCGGCCAACGCGGTCATCCGCAACAACCAGGGCCGCAAGGGCAAGGAGCTGTGGACCAAGGCGGGAGCGGGGGAGAAGCTGAAGCTCTACTCCGCCATGAACGAGAGCGACGAGGGCCAGTATGTGGCCGCCCGGATTCTGGAAAACTTCTCCAAGGGCCGCGCCTGGAAGGACCACGCGGTGCTCTACCGGATGAACGCCCAGTCCAACCAGCTGGAGCAGGCTTTTAAGCGAAATGGCGTGCCCTACCGCATCATCGGCGGCACCCGGTTCTTTGACCGGGCGGAAGTGAAGGACATGATCGCCTATTTGGCGGTGCTCAATAACCCGGAGGACGATCTGCGCCTCACCCGAATCATCAACAATCCCCCCCGGGGCATTGGCAATACCACCGTGGAACGTGCTCAGCAGATCGCCCGGCGGGAGGGGGCCTCCCTCTATGCGGTCATCGACAACGCAGGCATGTATCCCGAGCTGGAGCGGGCCGGGAAGAAGCTGGGGGAGTTTACTGCCCTCATCAAGGGCCTGCATGAGCTGCTGGAGGAGAACCGGCTCTCCCTGGCCGATTTCTATGAAGAGCTGCTCATCCGCACCGGGTACGCCGTCATGCTGGAGAGCAAGAACACCGTGGAGGACCGCACCCGGCTGGAGAACGTGCGGGAGCTGCTCACCTCCATCAACGGCTACCTGGAAAACCGGGCCGATCCGGAGGAGAGCCTGGGCGATGCCCTCCACGGGTTCCTGGACGAGATCGCCCTGTATACCGATCTGGACAGCCACGACCCAAACCAAGACTGTGTGGTGATGATGACCATGCATGCAGCCAAGGGCCTTGAGTTCCCGGTGGTTTTCGTAGTGGGCATGGAGGAAGGGATTTTCCCCGGAATCCGGGCCATCGGCGAGACGGAGGAGATGGAGGAAGAGCGGCGGCTCTGTTATGTAGCCATGACCCGTGCCCGGCAGGAGCTCTACCTCACCTGTGCCCGGCAGCGCATGCTCTTTGGCCGCACCAGCGCCAACCGTCCCTCCCGGTTTACCGACGAGATCCCCCCGGAGCACCTGGAGCGCTCCGGCCGCTCTTATCTGAGCGGAGATGAGGGAAGCTGGGGCGGCGTGGCCAGCCGGACCTCGGGCTATGAGGGCTACGGGGACTTCGGCCACCGGGACTACGGCGGCCGCAGTGCCTTTGACCAGCGTCCGGCCTCCTATGGGGGCTTTGAGCGCTCCGCCAGCCGCCCAGCCTATGGAGCGGGACGGGGGACCGGAACCTCTTATACCGCTGCGGGCGCCGGAAAGGCCGGGTCTGGCACGGGCCTGAGCCTGATGAAGGGGGACCAGGTGCGCCACAAGGCCTTTGGAAAGGGCATGGTCCTGTCCGTGCAGCCTACCGGAGGAGATACGCTGGTGGAGATTGCCTTTGACAATGTGGGAACTAAGCGTCTAATGCTCAAGTTTGCCGCCGCCCAAATGGAAAAAATTTAAAAAATTTGGAAGAAGCCGAAACCTTTGGGTCGGCTTCTTCGTCTTATATCATAGAGGTCTCTCTGCTATCTGGGAAGCACCGGCATTTCTTACAAAAATTACGAAAATTTTTTGTATAAAGATCCAACACGCACCTGGAACTTCAGAATTTACAGGGGGATTATTAAGAGAATCTTAAACATTTTGTAACCGGCCGGTAGTTGCTTCCCGAAAGGGGCTGACCTATAATGGGTGATGATGGACAACCCCTGTCAGTCCGGCCCTATTTCCAGAACGGAGAGGGAACGGACCATCAATTTAGGAGGAAATCGAAATGCCAGAAGTGGAAGTGAAGGTACCTCAGCAGGAGAACAGCGCGGGCCAGCAGCCCCCTGCTCCGGAGAAAAAGCTCCCCGCCAAAAAGCGCAATCCCAGAAAGACAAGAAATATGATTATCGCCCTGGTGGTGGTGGCGGCTCTGGCCGTGGGCGGTGTGTTTCTCTATCAGTTTTTAACCAAGCAGCAGAAGGTGAACAGTGAGATTCAGACCTCCCCGGTTTCCTTCGGCTCGATTCAGAGCAAGGTCACCGGCAGCGGCAACGCCATGGCCAAGGAGTCCGCCGCCATTACGCTCACTGCGGGCGGTACGGTAGAAGAGGTGTTTGTCACCGCGGGCGACATGGTGACCGCCGGCCAGCCTCTCTACACCATCAGCAGCAAGGAGGCCCAGGATAAGCTGGACAACCTGAACGCGGAGATGAAGGACCTGCTGGAGCAGGCCAACAACCTTACCGTCCGGGCGCCCTTTGCCGGCAAGCTCCAGGACGTGAAGGAGTTCCAGCCCGACCAGAACGTGACCACCGGACAGGAGATCGCCACCCTGGTCAACGACAAGAAGCTGAAGCTCTCCCTCTATTTCAGCTACGCCTATGAAAACGAGATCCACGTGGGCCAGAGCGTGCAGGTGTCTGTGCCAGCGGTGATGCAGTCCTACACCGGCAAGGTGGAGAAGATCAACAAGGTCAGCTTCATCTCCCCCGAGGGCGCCGTCCACTTTGAGGTGGTCATCGTCTTTGACAACCCCGGCACCCTCACCGCCGACATGGACGCCTCCGCCGTGCTCACCGCCAAGGATGGCAGCGCCATCTACCCCTATCAGAATGGCAAGACGGAGTTTTATGAGATCCGCACCATCACCGCCAAGGCTGACGGTCCGGTGACCCAGATCGGCAACCTGCTCAACTACGCCAATGTCTCCGCCGGCGAGGCCCTGTTGTACTTAGGCTCCGACACCATCGACGAGAAGATCCGCGCCAAGCAGGAGGTGGTCAACGCGGCCCAGAAGGACTTTAACAACTTCAACACCGTCTCTCCCATCGACGGTACCGTTACCTCCTGCACCCTGGTGCCCGGCGCTGAGGTAAAGAGCGGCGATACCGTCATCACCATTTCCAACACCAGCAACATGGTGGTGGAGATCAGCGTGGATGACCGGAACATCGCCTTTGTCCAGCCCGGCCTTATGGTGGAACTGAAGGACTGGAACGAGAATGTGTTTATCGGCACCGTCTCCTCCATCAATATGGCAAAGGCCGAGAGCAGCAACGGTATGACCAGCTATCCCGTCACCCTTACCGTGGACAACGCCGACGGCTCTCTGCTGGCGGGTATGTATTTGGACTACTCCTTTGTCACCAGCCAGTCGGACGACTGTATGATGGTCCCCATGCAGAGTGTGAAGTACGTCAGCGACGCGGAGGGTGAGACCTATTCTGTGGTCTTTATCCACGCCGAGGAGAAGCCGGAGAACGCCGTGGATCTGGAAATTCCTGAGACCATGCCCGGCGAGATGCCCAAGTACCCCTCTCCTGAGGATGGCTACTACCCCGTGAAGGTGGAGACCGGCCTTTCCGACAACTATAACGTGGAGATCAAGAGCGGCCTCAACGGGGACGAGGAGGTCTTTGTGAACTTCCTGGTCGAGCAGGCCTACGGCTAAGGCGGGGTGACGCCATGCTCATTGAGATCAAAGACATCTATAAAATCTATAACGAGGGAAAGGAAAGTGAAGTCCGGGCCCTGGACGGGGTGTCTCTGCACATCGACCGGGGGGAGTTTGTGGCCATCATCGGGGCCTCCGGCTCCGGAAAGTCCACGCTGATGAACATCCTGGGCTGCCTGGATATCCCGACCTATGGGGACTATTTTCTGGACGGCACCGACATCACCGACCGGTCCGACCGGCAGCTGGCCCGAATCCGGAACAAGGAGATTGGCTTTATTTTCCAGGGTTACAACCTCATCCCCGCCCTCACTGCCTATGAAAATGTGGAGCTCCCCCTCATCTACCAGGGGGTGCCCATGTGGAACCGGGAAAAGCTGGTGATGGAGGCTTTGGAGAAGGTGGCCATGGCCGACCGCTGGAAGCATAAGCCCGCTGAGATGTCCGGCGGCCAGCAGCAGCGCGTGGCCATCGCCCGGGCCATCGCCACCCACCCGCCCATCATCATGGCCGACGAGCCCACCGGCGCATTGGACTCCAAGACGGGCAAGCACGTGCTGGAGATTCTCCACACCCTCAACGAGGAGGGCACCACCATTATTCGCATTACCCACGACAACGGCATCGCCGCCACCGCCCACCGGGTGGTGCGCATCTCCGACGGGCATATCGTGGCCGACGGAACGAGAGAGGAGGTGGGCCTGTGAAGCTGGGCCAGGCGGTTAAAATGGCCGCAAAATCCATCTTTTCCAACGTGGGCCGTTCGGCCCTGACCATGCTGGGCATTATCATCGGCCTGGCGGCGGTGATCATCCTGGTCTCCTATGCCCAGGGACAAAACGCCGCCATGAAGGCCTACTATGAGAGCATGGGCACCAACACCGTCCAGGTCAGCGCCAGCACCTGGAACTCCTCCATCAACGTCTCCCAGGCCCTGTATGACTACTGCCTGGGGCTGAGCGACCATGTGGTGGGCGTGACCCCCAACGGGAGCGTGTGGAGAGACACCAAAATTTCCTACGAATCCAAGACCCTCACCAGCGAGGACTGGAACACCCGCATCAACGTCTATATGGGCAACGATCAGTACGGCCTGTGCAATGACTTTAAAATTGCCCGGGGCCGGGAGCTGTCCTACCTGGATATTGAGAAGCTCAATCAGGTGTGCGTCCTGGGCTCCGAGGCTGCTCAGCAGATCTTTGCCTTTGCCGACCCCCTGGACAAGACCATCACCATCAACGGCATTCCCTTCCGGGTGGTGGGCGTGTACCAGAGCAAGGCCGAAGGCAAGAATGTGGGCAGCAGCGAAAGCAACCAGTGGATTCTGGACGAGATCAAGCGCAAAGACCGGATGATCCTCATTCCCTCCACCATGACCCGGTACTTTAATCAGAACCGGCCCATTGAGGAATATGTGGTGAAGGTGAAGAGCTCCGACGACATTGCCAACGTCGTTACCAGCCTCAACGGCTATCTCGGCGGCCTCATCAGCGAGAATAACGGCTATTTCTCCGTAAACTCTCCCGAGACCTGGCAGAACAGCCAGAATGAGGCCGCTGCTCTGCAGCAGCGCTTTTTGGGCGGCATTGCTGCCATCTCCCTTCTGGTGGGCGGCATCGGCATTATGAATATCATGCTGGTCACCGTGACCGAGCGCACAAGGGAAATCGGTATCCGCAAGGCCATTGGCGCCGAGCGCAGGAGCATTATTGTGCAGTTCCTCATTGAGGCGGCCATGATCTGCGGCATCGGCGGACTGTTCGGCATTGGGGTAGGCTATGTAGGAACCCTCATTGTGGGCAAGTTGTCCTTCGGCATTATCCTCATCCCAAGTCCAGGCGTGACCGTAGGGGCGGCGGCCATCTCGGTGGCTCTGGGTATCATCTTCGGTATGTACCCCGCCGTCAAGGCCTCGGGCCTGCAGCCGGTGGTTGCCCTGCGGGCGGACTGACCAAGCCCGGGATTTTGGGCCTTTGCGATGATTGAAAAGACCGGAAGGTATAAGGAGATAGAACAATGAACAAAAAACGACTGATTTCAGGCCTTATGGCCGGGGTGCTGGCCCTGGCCCTGGCTGCGCCTCTGGCGGCGCCGGCCCGGGCGGCGGGGAGCTCCTCCTCCTTCCTGGACGTCCAGGACAGCAGCACCGCCGTCAACGCCGATATCCTGCGCCTGATGGGCGTGGTCAGCGGCACCGGCGGCAACTTCTTCAACCCCTCCAGCCAGCTGACCCGCGGCGAGTTCTGTGCCATGGTGGTCAGCTTCATGCAGCGCTCGGATGAGGTGGCCATCCACTCCACCCGCACCATTTTCACCGATGTGCCCGGCAGCCACTGGGCCCGGGGATATGTGAATCTGGCCTCCAGTCTGACCGTGAAGGACGGGGAGCGGGAGCTGCCCCTGATTACCGGCGTGGGCGACGGCACCTTCCTCCCCGACCGGGCCATCACCCAGGCGGAGGCGGCCACCATCCTCATCCGTATGCTGGGCTATACCAGCGCCCAGGCAGGCGCCCTGTGGCCCCAGAGCTATATGAACCTGGCCGACTCCATCGGCCTGCGGGACGGCCTGCCCCAGGACTATAACAAGCCCCTCACCCGGGCCCAGGCCGCCCAGCTCTTTGTCAACGCCCTGACCAGCGAGACCCAGGAGGGCAAGGCCTATTACACCACCCTGGGCGAGGCCAAGGATGACACCGTGATCCTGGCGGTCAATGTGTCCACCGACACCGGCGACGCCATGGGAGCGGTACGTACCTCCAACGGCACTTATTTGCCCAAGGTGGAAAACGTGGCTCCCACCGCCCTTCAGGGCCGCCGGGGCACCCTGATGGTCAATGAGAACCAGGAGATCGTCACGTTTGTGCCCGACGACAGCACCCCGGTTACCATTACCCTTACCGGAGACGCCCAGCCCGGCTATGTAAAGGGCGGCGGCCAGCAGTATACCATCTCCGGAGATACTCCGGTCTTTACCTCCGACCAGGAGAAGA
>CAUFAM010000010.1 GCA_959022875.1 uncultured Oscillospiraceae bacterium
GCTCGGTGACGGGGAGCAGCTCCACGTGAGTAAAGCCCATCCCCTTCACGTAGGGAACCAGATAGGAGGTGATGTCCCGGTAGCTGAGAAATTCTCCTTCGCCGGTGCGCCGCCAAGAACCCAGATGGCACTCATAAATATTCATTGGGCGGCGGTAGGGGGGATTCTTGGAGCGGTAGTCCATCCAGTCCTGATCTCCCCACTGATAGCCGGTGTCCAGATCATAAATTTTGGTGGATACGTCGGGCCGGGTGGCGGCGTGGAAGCCGTAGGGATCGGCTTTGCCCACAAAGGTGCCGTCCTCCCTATGTATGGCGTACTGATAGGCGTCATAACGATTGAGACCGGGGACAAAAGCCTCCCAAATGCCGCCTTCTACCCGCTCCATGGGGGTGGCTTCCAGGTCCCAACCGTTGAAATCACCGATGATGGTTACCTTGGGGGCGTTGGGAGCCCAGACACGGAAGAGATACCCCTCGGTTCCATCGGGAGCCTTGGCGGGGTGGGCGCCGAAACACTTCCACGCATGGGTGGACCGGCCCTCAGAAAAGGCTTCCAACTCCAAAAAGAGGTCAGAAGGGGAGAGCTTTTCCTGGTATTTAGACATTTTCATCACCTCAAGATATGGTTTGGATAGGAACATCGGCCAAAACCAACAAGTGGGCGCCGAAAGTAATTTCAGATATTCGTATAAATTATACAACGGGCTTTGGATAGCGTCAAGTAAAATACTAGAAAACTCTCCCGAAAACCAGGTTAAGCTCGTGATAAATTTAACGCTGTTGCAGGAAAGTTTAGCCCCGCCTCCACAAAGGAAAATTTTGGGAGGCGGGGCTGAAAAAATGGGGTCAGCAGCCCATAAAAAGCCGGGTGAGAAGCTGGGAAAAAATGCCGGGAACAGACAGCCGGTCTACCCCCTGGGCGGCCAAAATGGTCACAGTGTCCCGCAGCTCGTCCCCCACGTAGACCTGGAATTCTCCCAAAATCTGTCCCTCGTCCACAGGGGCTTCCACGTTTTCCGCCAGAGTGAGGCGGGTGGTAATCTGCTGCTGCTCTCCCTTGTTTACCAGAAGACGGCACTCACGCTGCAGCTGAGGCTGAACCTGCCCGGACTGGCCCAGAAGTACGTCTACGGGGGCCAGGGGGGCGTCCGGATAGACGCTGGCCAGGGCGTAGTTGGCAAAGCCATAGTCCAGCAGGGCCTTGGCGTCCTCAAAACGCTGGCTGGTGGAGGGGGCCTTCATGACTACGGCGATGAGCTCCATGCCGTCCCGTTCGGCTGTGGCGGACATGCAGTAGAGAGCGGAGTCGGTGGAGCCGGTCTTCAGGCCGGTGGCCCCGGGGTAAAACCGGATGAGCCGGTTGGTATTGGTCAGCCCGAATTCGCCGTTACGGATGGAGTCCATCCAGATGGTGGTGTACTCTCGGATGGAGGGGTGGTTCAGGATGAGCTCCCGGGACATCAGGGCGATGTCATAGGCGCTTGTCACATGCCCCTGGGCGGGCAGGCCGGTACAGTTGAGAAAGGTGGTGTCCGTCATGCCCAGTTCCTGGGCCTTCTGGTTCATCAGGCTGACAAAGGCGGTTTCACTGCCTGCCAGATGTTCGGCCAGGGCTACGGCACAGTCGTTGCCCGAGACCACGGTGACGCACTTGATCATCTCACCCACAGTCATCTGCTCCCCCTCCTCCAGGTAGACCTGGGAGCCGCCCATCCCAGCGGCATAGGCGGAGACGGTGACCGTGTCCTCCAGGGTAATGCGCCCGGAGTCCACCGCTTCCATTACCAGCAGAAGGGTCATGACCTTGGTGACACTGGCCGGTTCCAGCTTTTCGTGGGCATTTTGTTCAAAGAGCAGGGTGCCCGTCTCTTTTTCCATGAGTACCGCGGAGGCACAGGACAGGGACAGAGCGCTGTCCCCCTGGGCTCCGGCAGCGGGAACAGCCCCCACCAGAAGCAGCAGGGCCAGCGGCAGGGATAAAAATCGTTTCATAGCAAAGGGTTCCTCCTCGTCGGTTTGTTGGTCTATGTGGATATGGCCAGCATGTGGAGCGGGGAGGTTTTCTATGCGAAAAAATGGGCGGAAAATTTTTCTTTCCTCATGGAACAGACCCAGTGTAATACGACAAAGAAGAGAAATGCGGCGAAAGGGGACGAGCCCCTCCTGCCGCCGTCGAAAAAATTTTTTTGTTAGTGGCACGCAAACGTACAACTTTTTTTGAAAAACACCCTAGGGCGAGGAGGGATATGGTGAAGAGAGGGTCAAGGCTCCCAGACCGGGAGCAGATTTTAAAACGAATGTGGCATTTGGCCAACGCCGGAGCCGGAGATGCGGTGAAGCTGGCCTGCTTTCCCCAGGAGGAGTGGTGCGGGCTGGACGGCCTCGATCTGGATGCACTGACGGAATTTAAACGGGGGAGCAACGGGGTCATCGAGCTGAAATTTGCCGACCGGGCCCGGCTGCTGGAGCGGCTTTTGGATGCGGTGGACCGCAGCGGTGAGGAGCAGGTGGACCGTTTCCTCCAGGCCATGGAGCAGCAGGAGGGATAAGCAATGGGGGCAATGGTATTTTCCCCCAAGCAGCGCCGGGTGCTCACCTGGTGGCGGCCTGCTTCTCCCGACCGGGACAGGCAGGCCATCATCTTGGATGGGGCGGTGCGCAGCGGGAAGACCCTGTGCACCGGTTTGTCCTTCTTTTGCTGGGCCATGAGCAGCTTTCGGGGGAAAAATTTTGCCCTGTGCGGCCGGACGATCCAGTCGGTGCGGCGAAACCTCCTTTCCGAGCTGCTGCCTATGCTGGAGGGGATGGGATTTTCCTGCACGCAGAAGTTATCCAAAAACCTCATTGAAGTGCGGCTGGGAAAGCGAAAAAATGTGTTTTTTCTCTTCGGCGGCAAGGATGAAAGCTCTGCCGCCCTCATTCAGGGCATGACATTGGCGGGAGCGCTGCTGGACGAGGTGGCCCTTATGCCCCGCTCCTTTGTGGAGCAGACGGCGGCACGATGCTCAGTGACCGGAAGCCGGCTGTGGTTTTCCTGCAACCCCGAGTCCCCCGCCCACTGGTTTTACCAGGAGTGGGTGCTCAAGGCGGAGGAAAAGAATACCCTGCGATTGCAGTTTACCATGCTGGACAATCCGGGCTTGTCCCCCGAGGTGCGGGAGCGGTACGCCAACACCTTTCAGGGGACCTTCTACCGGCGGTTTGTGCTGGGAGAGTGGGTGGCCGCGGAGGGGCTGGTATACGACTTCTTTGACGAGAGCTTTGTGAAACCAGCTCCCGAAGAGGAGATGGAGCGGTGGTACATCTCCTGCGACTACGGTACCTCCAACCCCACATCCATGGGGCTGTGGGGGCTTCAAAAGGGCGTGTGGTACCGCGTGGCGGAGTACTACTACGACGCCCGGGAGCAGCACCGGCAAAAAACCGACGAGGAGTATGCTGACGCCCTGGCCGACCTGGCCGGAGGAAGAGAAATTCAGGCTGTGGTGGCCGACCCTTCGGCGGCCAGCTTCTGTGAGACCCTGCGCCGCCGGGGCTGGCGGGTAAAAAAGGCGGACAACCAGGTGCTGTCCGGAATCCGTCTGACCGCCCAGATGCTCAAAAGCGGACGGATGGTGATCTGCAAGGAGTGCAAGGATGCCATCCGGGAGTTTGGACTCTACCGCTGGGATGAGGACAGTCAGGGCCAGGATAAGGTGAAAAAAGAACACGACCACGCCATGGATGAAATCCGTTACTTTGCCGCCACGGTGGCGGCAAAGGGCGGTTTGGCCGGAGGAATGTACGCCGGGACAGTGGAACGGAGACGATTTTGATCCAAGACAACTATGGGAGGGCAGCCCTCCCGGGAAGGGAGCGAAAAAAGGCAATGAAATGGTGGGAGCGCAGGCGAAAGGAGCCTGCCGCGCCGGTGGTGCAGGTGCGGCAGGGAGCCGGGCACCCCTTCGGGGTGCTGGACCGGTATATTCCCATGCATACTGGGGAAATGGCCCTGTATCGGGCCATCCGGGAGGGGGTGCCCATTGTAGATGCGGCCATCTGGAAGCTGACCAGATTGTGCGGCGGCTTTCGTGTCCAGTGCCGGGACAGCCGGGGCCAGAAGGGGCTGGAGGAGTTTTTCCGGACGGTGGATACGGGCTGGGGCCAGCGGGGAGTACAGTCCTTTTTGGACCGGTATCTGGACGACCTGTTTACCTGCGGACATGCCCTAGGCGAGATTGTGCTGGACCGGTCGGGGCGGGAGATTGCTGCCCTGCTGTGCGCCGATCCGGAGCAGGTGGAGGTAAAGGTGGGAGACAGCCCCCTGGATTTCCGGCTGTGCCGGACAGGGCTGGGGGAGAACCGGGAGCTGCCCTGGCAGCAGCTGCTGCTCTTTACCCCCTTCCAGCCCACCAGCGACGCCCCCTGCGGGGTGTCGCTGCTGCGGTCCATGCCCTTTTTGACGGGGATTTTGCTGAAAATCTTCCAGGCTACCGGGCAGAACTGGGAGCGTGCGGGCAACCTGCGCTTCGCTGTGGTATGTAAGCCCGGCGAGGGGGAGGAGGCCTTTGCCCAGGAGCGCTGCCGTCTGCTGGCAGAGGAGTGGAGCGAGGCTATGCAGGCCGGACGGGCCGGAAATGTACGGGATTTTGTAGCGGTGGGCGATGTGGACATCAAGGTTATCGGGGCGGACAGTCAGGTGCTGGACAGCCAGGTGCCGGTGCGGCAGATTCTGGAGCAGCTGGTGTCCCGCACGGGAATCCCGCCCTTCCTGCTGGGGCTCAGCTGGTCCTCCACTGAGCGGATGAGCGCACAGCAGGCGGATATGATGACCAGCGAGGTCTATGCCATCCGCCGCAGCGTGGAGCCTGCCCTGTGCCGGGTGGCGGAGCTGTGGCTGAAGCTTCACGGCTATGGGCCATATGCCGAGATTCTGTGGGATGACATCAACCTCCAGGATCTGACCGAGGAGGCCCGGGCGGAGCTGTACCGGGCCCAGGCGGAAAGCCTCAAACGTGAGACGGCTCAGAATACAACACAAGGAGGAACGGTATGAACGTCATCAAGAAGGCCCAGGGAGGACAGAGCTCGGCCCTGGAGCAGGGCGATCTGGAGCTCATCGGGGCTCTGGCCAGAAAACCCCTGAACGAGGAGGAAATCTACACCTTCTCTGTGCGTCTGTGCGACAACGAAATCGACCGGGACTATGAGCGCTTTGCGCCCGAGACTCTGGAGGAGCTCTCCGGGCTCTTTGTGGGCAAAAGCGGAATCTTTGACCACCAGTGGTCGGCCCGGGGCCAGGCTGCCCGGATCTATAAGACCGAGGTGGTCCGGGAGGAGAACCGGATGACCCGGGCGGGAGACCCCTATTGCTGGCTGAAAGGCTATGCCTATATGCTGCGCACCGACAGCACCAAGGATCTCATTGCCGAAATTGAGGGCGGCATCAAAAAAGAGGTCAGCGTGGGGTGCAGTGTGGAGCGGGCCGTGTGCTCGGTGTGCGGAGCCGACCGGAATCAGGGGGACTGCGGCCACCAGAAGGGCCAGGAGTACGGCGGGCAGCTGTGTTATGCCAGCCTGGAGGGTGCCCTGGATGCCTATGAGTTCTCCTTTGTGGCGGTGCCCGCCCAGCCTCTGGCCGGTGTGGTGAAGAGCGCCCAAAGCTGGCGGGAGCTGGCTAAGGATTGTCCCGGCGGAGCGCTTGAGCTGGAGCGGCTGGAGCAGGAGGCTCAGCTGGGCCGAAAGTACCTGGAAAACCTTCGGGGAGAGCTGGTACGCCTGGCACTGCTGGCTGACAGCACCCTGGAGGAGCGGGTGGTCAAGTCTGCCTGTGCCAAGCTCAATCCCGAGGAGCTGGAGGCGCTGGGCAAATTCTTTGCCCGCCGGGCGGAGGAGCGCTACCCCATCAAGACGCAGCTTTGCTACGGAGAGAAGGCTGCACAGCCTCAGGAGACAGACCGGGCTTTTTTGGTGTAACGTGAGGTCCCGCCCTTTGGAGAAAAGGACGGTTATTCTCAAAATGAACAATGGGAGGTAATGAAATGAGCAAGTGTTCTTTTGACGACATCGGCGCCGTGGTAGCGACCTTTATTGCCGACGAGGGTGTAAAGGGCGGTCAGGTGGTCAAGCTGACCGGCAATGGCCAGGTGGGCCCCTGCGCCGACAGTGACAAGTTCTGCGGCGTGGCCCTGGAGCCCCGGGCGGGTATCGCCGGGGTGCAGGTGAAGGGCTTTGTGACCGTGTCCGGCACCGGCCTGTCCCTGGGTGCGGCCACCCTGGCCGCCGACGGCAAGGGCGGTGTGAAGACTGCCGCCGAGGGCGTGAGCGCCACCGTAGTCAGTGTGAACGAGGACGGCAGCGCCGTCATCTGTCTGTAAATTCGGAAAGGAGCGAAGAGAAATGGCTTTTTCCTATGACAATCTGAAGCTGGACAAGGGGATGTATCAGGAGGCTGGCCGCACCTTTACCCAGGTGCTGGAGAGCCAGGACCCCAGCGAGCGCTATAAGGGTACCAGCCTGGAGGGCCTGGACGCCTTCCAGCGCCAGCTCAAGCGCTTTGACATCAAGGTGAAGGGCGCGGGCAGCGATGTGGTGGAGAAGTTCTTCCGCACCGCTGACTCCGCCGTCCTGTTCCCTGAGTACATCGCCCGTACCGTTCGCCAGGGCATGGAGGAGGGGGACCTGCTGCCCCACATCACCGCTGCCACTACCCGCTTTGACGGCATGGATTACCGCTCCATCACCGCCCAGGCCGGCGGCGAGGAGAAGGAGCTGCGCTATGTGGATGAGGGCGCTCAGATTCCCTCTACCACCATCAAGGTTCAGTCCAACCTGGTGAAGCTGCGCAAGCGGGGCAGAATGCTGGTGGCCAGCTATGAGGCAGTGCGCTACCAGAAGCTGGACCTCTTCTCCGTCACCCTGCGCCAGATGGGCGCCCACATTTCCCGTACGCTGCTTGCCGATGCAGTGGATGTGCTGATGAACGGCGACGGCAACGACAACGCTGCCTCGGTGGACAATGTGGCTGCCAGCGGCACCCTGACCTACGACGACCTGGTGAATTTCTGGGCCAAGTTTGACCCCTATGAGATGAACGCTCTGCTGGTGTCCGGGGATGTGATGGTGAAGCTTCTGAAGCTCACTGAGTTTCAGAACCCCCTCACCGGTCTCAACTTCCAGGGCACCGGCAAGCTGACCACCCCCCTGGGCGCCACCCTGCTGCGCACCAGCGTGTTGCCTGAGGGTACCTGCATCGGTCTGGACAAGCGCTTTGCTCTGGAGATGGTGCAGGGCAGCGACGTGATGGTAGAGTATGACAAGCTCATTGACCGGCAGCTGGAGCGGGCCGCCATCACCACCATTGCCGGCTTTGCCAAGGTCTTCCCTGAGGCCAGCCGGGTGCTGGAGGTTTAACATGACCCAGCGGATCATTGCCCTTTGCAGGGCCATGGGCGCACCGGAGGACCGGGAGGAGCTGCTGCTCCTCCTGGCCCAGGCGGTGGAGGGGCAGCTGGCTGGGAGGCTGAAGGCGGGAGTAACGCCGGAGGACTGCTCCGCCGCGTTTCCTCTGGCTGCCGCCATGCTGGTGATGGATGCACTGGATGAATGCGGCGGCAGCGGGGATGTGACCTCCTTTACCGCCGGGGATTTGACCATTCACCGTCAGCCCGGAGCCGGGACGGGACGGGGTCAGCAGGCGCTGAATCTGTTGGCTCCCTGGCTGGGCGACACAGGCTTTTTCTTTCGGGGGGTGTGAAGATGTTGGAGCGGGAATGGCGGGGGATTCTCAACCGCTATGGACAGCAGGTCATTTTGTACCGGGGAGAAGAGGAGATCCCTCTGCGGGCGATTTTGCAGCCGGTACTGGAGGAGAACAAAGACCAGAAGCTGCCTACCCCCCTGGGACTGAGCCCGCAGGAGAGACTATTATACCTGGGCCCCCCTGACCAGCCGGTGGATTTGGACACCTGGATGGAATATGGGGGACGGCAGTACCGGGTGCGCAACGCCCACATCGTCGGGCAGGGGATTTGCCCCTATTGGTGGGCGGTACTGTGCCCCAGAGACGAGGTGGGAGCATGAGCGCCGGGATGGAGCGGCTCTGCCAGGCGATGGCGGAGTATTTGAAAAACTGTGGAATCTTGGCTGCCGTTGCCTTCCCTGCGGCCCTGAGAAGAGAGAACGGGCCTATGGCCGTGGTGTCCCTCCGGGGTCGCCAGGCGGAGAGCGCCGGGTTTCAGGACTATCTGGGAGAGCGCTTCAATGAGGAGACGGGCCGCTGGGAGGAGCTGTTTGGGAAAAAAGCGAAGATTACCTTTGGCCTTGACCTCTACGCCGGGGAACAGGGGGATGGGCAGCAGCTTCAGCAGGCCTTTGACCAGCTGGCCGGGGCTCTGATTCTGGGTGGCCCGGATGGGCTGCGGGTGGAGGAATTTTCCTGCGGCCAGACAGAGTACGACGGGGAGAGCCGGAGGCTCAAACGAAGCGTTCAGGCAGTGTGCACCGTGTACCTGAGTGCGGTGGGACACAGCGGCGGCGAATTTGTGGACTTTGAATTGCGAGGTGTGGTGAAAGCATGAGCATTACGGTACATCAGCGTCCGGGGGTTTATTCCTCCTATGACGCATCCATGGTGGTCAGCGGCAGCGGCAGCGGCAGACTGGTGGGCTTGGCTGCCATCAACACGGTGGCCCAGGCCGGGCAGGCCCAGACCATCACCAGCTATGACAAGGCGGTGGCAGCCTTTGGCTCCGCCGGCGGAGAGGACATGGCGGAGCTTATCCGGCTGATTTTGAAAAACGGTGCCTCCGGTGTGGTGGCGGTGCCGGTGGACGATGAGAGCGGCTATGAGGCAGCCTTTGAACTGCTCTCGGGAATGGAGGATCTCGTCCTCTGTGACAGCACCCAGGAGAGCGTACAGCAGAAGCTCAAGGAGAGCGTCATGTCCGCTTCCGAGCTTCGCCGGGAACGGCTGGGCGTCGTGGCCGGGGGGAGCGGCGAGAGCGTGGAGGAACTGACCGCCCGGGCCAAAAACCTCAACTGTGAGCGGATGATCCTGGTGGCACCTGGATGTGTGGATCAGCAGGGAGAGAGTCTGACAGGCCTTTCTCTGGCCGCTGCGGTGGCGGGAGCCGTTGCAGGAGAGAGCGATCCTGCCATTCCCCTGGGGGGTGCGCAGCTGCTGGGGCTCTACGGTCTCTCTCAGCGCTATGAGGACAATGAGCTGGATCTGCTCATTCTGGGGGGCGTTACGCCTGTGGAACAGGTGGGCGGCACCGTGAGCGTAGTGCGGGGGGTGACCACCCGCACCATGAGTGGGGAGAGTGCTGACAGTACCTGGCGGGATCTGACCACCATCCGGGTGGTGGACAATGTGATCCCGGGTCTGCGCGCCGCCCTGCGAAGCAAATTCAGCCGGGCCAAAAATACCGAGCAGAGCCGGGGGGCCATTCGCTCCCAGGTGGTGCTGGAGCTGGAAAACAAGCTCAGCCGGGAGATCATTACCGGCTATGAGGATGTGGCGGTGAGGGCCGACCCCGAGGATGCCACCCGGTGCCTGGTGGAGTTTTCCTTTACCGTGGCCCATGGCCTCAACCAGATCTGGCTGACGGCACACATTACCGTATAACGCCGGGGAGAAGAGGAGGTAAGATATGAGTATTGCAGGATTTCCCACCAGCAGCGACATCTATCTGGAGGCGGACGGAGTGCGTCTGGCGGTGGTGCAGAGCTATACCGCCAAGACCACCAAGAGCAGCATTGCTGTGGAGGCCTTCGGTGAGTCGGAGCCCGTGGCCACGGTTCCCGGTCAGGCCACCCATGTGGTGGAGCTGACCCGGCTGTATGCCACTGACGAGGCTATTCGGGATGGGGTGGACTTTTATTCCCTGGACGGCTTCTCCCTGGTCATATGTAAGCCCGACCGAAAGATCATCTATTCCGACTGCCAGTGGAGTTCCATTCAGGAAGACGCTACCATCGGCAGCATGGTGCTGGAAAAGGTCACTTTGGTGGCTTCCCGGCGTATTGAGACGGAGGTGTAAGGGATGGCCTGGTCCATTTTGGCCGGACGGGACCGCATAAGTTTGGAAAACGGCATGGATCTGCGCCTTCTCTCTGCCCTGGAGGTGCTCCAGGCCCGGCGGGAGGCCGGAGAACTGGCCCGGGAGGAAGGAGAACGGGCCCTTTGCTCCAACGCCTGCCTTCTGGCCAGAGCCCTGGAGCAAAGTGAGGACCACACCCCCGTTTTCCCCGATGGGCGGGCGGTGCTGGCAGGGCTGACAGCGGAGGAGATCGCCGCTCTGGCCCGAAAGTGGAACGCCTTCAGCCGGGAGTCCGACCCCGGCCCCGGTTTGGGGGAGGAGGAGCTTGAAACGCTAAAAAAAAACTCCGGGATGACCCGGGAGAGCGGCTTCGGTGGCGGGTGCTGAAAGCCTTTCACGCCCTGCCCACGGAACCGAGAGCCCGGGAAATGAAAAACCGGGATTACCTCTGGTGCCTGGCCAACGAGGTGCTGGATGGGGAGGAGCGGCTGGAGCAGCTGTGCCCTGCCTGCCGTTCCAGGGCCCTGGAGGAGCGCTGCCCCGTGTGCGGCCGGACTGACAAAGGTGAAATGGATGGAATGGTCAACCCCTCCTTTGACCGGGAGCGGTTTGAACAGCTGAAAGGAGGGGGCAGCACATGACAGATTATCTGGCGCGGCCCGAGGAACAGGAGGATGCCCTGCTGGAACAGGCAAAGCGCCTGGAGCAGGCGCTGTACGCCTTGACAGCGGCGGGAGCGGAGAAAATCCCACAGGCCACTGCGGATGCCGGGGAAGACCTGGGAGATCACCGGGGCAAAGGGTTGTTTCCTGTGGGAGAACGGTCCCGGTCTGACGCACAAGGACTGCAACTTTCCGTCTCTCAGGCCTGGGTGGAACGGCAGAAACGGGAAGATGAACCTGCGCTGCTGGGACAGCTGAAGCAGATGGACAGAGCCTGGGAGCAGGCAAGGGGGCGGATGGAACCAGCAGATAACCCCGGCCAATTACACGCGGGTACCCGAAAATGGGCACAGGCGGGGTGGGAAGAGGCGGCAAGGGGTTCCTCCGGGACTGCTGCGGTGTCCGGGCAGGGACAGAGTCCCTATGCTGCCGCGCAGACCCGCCTGCCTGCTCCAACTGGCGGAGAACCGACCTGGGCGGAACAAACCGACCGGGCCTTCCGCCGGGACAGCCGCCGGTATGACGGCGGATTTTATCTCTATTGAAAGGAGGCGTACCCATGGACCTGTCGCCTATGCGGTACAAGGGCTATACCTGGCCCCACAACCCCAGAGTGTACTCCATTGACTATGAGCGAAAGATGGCGGTGCACAAGACCCCTTTCGGGCTCTTCCGTCTCCAGGATCTGGGACGGACCAACCGGATTATGGAGGGCGAAGGGGAATTTGTGGGGGAGGGAGCCTATGCCCAGTTCGGGCAGCTGGCCAACGTGTTTTATGATGGAGGGCCGGGGCTGCTGATCCACCCCCTGTGGCAGGCGGCCAACGCCTATTTTGTTTCCCTGCGGCTGGAACAGGAGCCAAGACCCGACTATGTGCGCTATTCCTTCTCTTTTTGGGAGGATGACAGCTGGTACACAGGCCTTGCAGTCCAGGAGACGGCCTCCGGACAGGCTGGCGGTGTCCAAAAAGAAAATACAGACACAGAGGCGGCCTATCACCGGGTGGTGAAGGGGGATACCTTGTGGGATCTGGCCATTCGGTATGGGCTGTCCCTTTCCGAACTTGTGGCCCTCAACCCGCAGATCAAAAACCCCAACCTCATTCAGGTGGGGGAGGAGGTACGGGTGCGGTGACCGGATATATGACAGATGTGCAGGGGGTGCGCTGGATGCTGCCCAACCTGCTGGCCTGGCGGCTGGACTACACCGCCGGGGTACCCTGTGACAGCTTTTGGCTGCGCTGTACCTGGGATGAAGAAAATACCACAAAACCGGGGGATTGGGTGCACTTTGAGGCCTTTCATGAGGGAGAGCAGGTCTTTTGCGGGGTGGTGGATGAGTGTGAGGTCAGCCTCTCCGCCCAGGGGAGGCTGCTGGAGGTGTCCGGCCGGGGCATGGCCGCTCTGCTGCTGGACAACGAGGCTCTGGGGCAGGACTATATGTCCGCCACCCAGGCGGATATCCTCCGGGATCACGTGACCCCTTATGGCATCCAGACCGCGCCGGGGGCAAACCTGCCTCCGGTGGCTCGGTTTTCTGTGGCCACCGGCAGCAGTGAGTGGTCGGTGGTCTATGAGTTTGCACGGTACTATGGGGGCGTGGCACCACGCTTTGACCGCCTGGGGCGGCTGGTGCTCACCGGGTGGTCGGACAGCCAGGAGCGGCTGGTGGGCGATGGAGTGCCCATCACCACACTGAGCTGGCGGGACAGGCGGTATGGCGTACTGTCCCAGGTGCTGGTCCGGGACCGGTGGAGCGGCCAGATTGAGACGGTGAGCAACCCGGATTTTCTGGCCAAAGGCGGCCGGGCCAGGCGGGTGATTACCATGCCGGAGCGCAGCAGCTATCAGGCTATGCGCTACTCAGGGCAGTTTCAGCTGGACAAGTCCGCTTCGGAGCTTTACCGCTTGGAACTGACCGTGGCCCAGCCCTTCTGCGCCTGGCCGGGGGATCTGGTGAGGGTGCAGCGCAGTCTCTGGGACTTCAACGGGCTCTACCGGGCGGATCAGGTGAGTGTGGGAATGGACGAAGGAGGCTGCTGGAGCCGGTTGGAGCTGGCAGACCCGGATTTTACCGTGTGAGGTGAGGGCATATGTGGACATCGGAGCAGAGAGGCAAGCAGCCGGTGCGGGAGGCTACTGCGGAGCTCGGCACGGTCACCCTGGGGGGAGACCCGGCAGGCGTGAATATGGGAGGCGAGCGGCGGTGGCTTCCGGTCTTTGCACCGGGGGGATATAGCTGGCGGCCCACCGTGGGGGACAAGGTGCTGGTATTGAAAACGGGCAGCCAGGGTGAAAACCCCTGTATTCTGGGCCTGGAGCAGGATTTGGAGGATCTGGGTCCGGGAGAGGTGCGTCTGCACGGCACAGATTCCGCCGTCCAGCTTTCCAAAGGACGCGTGGAGCTGACCGGACAGGTGCTGGTCAACGGCCGTACTCTGGAGGACATGATTACCCAAATTGTGATGGAAATTGTGGGATAAGGAGGACGGATATGGAGCGCGTGCTGAAAAACGGAGAGTATCTCCCGGATGGAGCCGGAGGGCTGATGAGCGTCAGCGGCGGAGAGGAAGTTTTGGCCCGGGCCCTGTTTCGCCTGACCGCCCGGAGAGGGGCACTGCCCTTCCTGCCTGGGTTGGGCAGCAGGCTCTATGAGCTCAGTCGGGAAAAACCGTCGGCCCGGCAGGCCTTGGCTGAACAGTATGTAGCTGAGGCCCTGGGGGAAGAGGATGTGAGCGTACAGACGGTGGAGCTTCAGATGCAAGGTGAGGGCGGACTGCTGACGGTGAAGCTTTTGTGGCGCGGGGAGACACTCACTGGCCAGGTGGCCCTGTAAGGGGAGGAGAAAGATTGTGAAGACCATTGAGGAAATTTATGGGGAACTGCTGAGCAGCTTTGGGACATACACCGGGCTGGAGCCCAAAGAAGGTACGGACCTGTCCGCTCGGATGTATGCCCTGGCAGCCCAGATCTATTCCCTTTATATCCAGGCTGACTGGGTGGTGCGGCAGGCCTTTCCCCAGACGGCGGAGGGAGACTATCTGGATTATCATGCCCAGCTGCGCAGCCTGGAGCGCAAGGCCCCGGTGGCTGCTCAGGGAACGGTTCGGTTTTCTGCCGGGGAAGCGTCGGAATCGGATCGGGAGATCCCTCAGGGGACGGTGTGCATGACAGTGGGGCTCATTCGTTTTGAGACCACCAAGAGTGTGATCTTATCTGCGGGGGAGCTGGAGGTGGAGGCCCCTGTCCGGGCCCTGGAAGCCGGCGCGGCGGGCAATGTGGCGGCGGGGACCATTGTATCCATGGCCGTAGCCCCCATAGGTATCTCTGCCTGCACCAATCCCCAGCTCTGTACCGGAGGAACGGACGGAGAGGGAGATGAGAAGCTGCGGGAGCGGGTGCTGGATACCTTCCGGCGCCTGCCCAACGGGGCCAACGCAGCGTTTTATGAGCAGGGGGCCCTCTCCTTTGACCAGGTGGCCGCGGCGGTGGCCATCCCCAGACCCCGGGGAGTGGGATCGGTGGATGTGG
>CAUFAM010000011.1 GCA_959022875.1 uncultured Oscillospiraceae bacterium
TCATTTTGACAAGCTAACCATCGACCTTGATTCCTATGAGCTCATCGTGGACGGAAAGAAGATCGACACACCGCCCAAGGAGCTGGAACTCCTTTACCACCTGGCCTCCACCCCCAACCGGGTCTATACCCGCAATCAGCTTTTGGACGAGGTGTGGGGCTTTGACTACTTTGGCGACAGCCGCACCGTGGACGTACACATCAAGCGTCTGCGGGAAAAACTGGAAAATGTCAGCGACCAGTGGCGGCTGAAAACCGTCTGGGGCGTGGGCTACAAGTTTGAGGTGGGCCCCGCCTCCTGATTTGCTGCAAAAAAATACTTTGTTAAGGAGGTGAGGCATCTTGCGCTCTCTCTATAAGCGTCAGCTGACCATGATGGTAGGCATTATGATTTTGTCCTTTACCCTCCTGTCCGCCGCCTTTATGCTGCTGTCCTACCGGTACCTGATTTCCGAAAAGCGGGACTCCATGGAGCGCAACGCCGGGTATATCGCCGGCTTCACCGCCCTGTACTACCAGGAATACCGGGACATTCAGGATGAGCTTTACAGCAACTACGTGGCCAACATCGCCCTGATTTCCGATTCCTTCGTCATTGTGGCCGGGCCGGACGGCGAGATTCTCTATGCCACCGACGGCTCCAAGATCTACGACTACAAAAATGCCGTCCTTCCCTCTTCTGTCACCAACCAGGTGCTGCGCCACGGCAATTACGCAGGCCTTACCAATCTGGAGGGCATCTACCCCGAGCGGCGCTACACCGCCGGGCTGCCCATTACCGTCACGGTGCTGGGGCAGAGCGTCAACCAGGGGCTGGTTCTGGTCTCTGCCGACGCCTCCAACCTCTCCCAGATGTGGTCGGCCACCGCCACCATCTTCTTCTTTTCCGCCGTGGTGGTTCTGCTCATTTCCGTGGTAGCCAGCACCATCACCTCCGCCCACCAGGCAAGGCCGCTGAATGAAATGGCGGAGGCCGCGCGGAAATTCGGCCAGGGGGAGTTTGACGTCCGGGTCACCAGCTACGAGGGGCGCTGCGATGAGATCAGCACCCTGGCGGAGGCCTTCAACGCCATGGCAAACTCCCTGGAAAAGGTGGAAACCCAGCGTGCGGAATTTATCGCCAACATCTCCCACGAGCTGAAGACTCCCATGACCACCATTGCCGGCTTTGCAGAAGGAATTCTGGACGGCACCATCCCCCCCGAGCGGGAAAAGGAGTCCCTTCAGATCGTGGTGTCCGAGACCCGCCGCCTCTCCCGTCTGGTACGGCGGATGCTGGATCTGTCCCGGCTCAACGCCCTGGCGGAGAACTCCATCACCGCCCAGGAGACCTTTGATCTCACCGAGACCATGTCTCAGGTACTCATCAGCCTGGAGAGCAAAATCACCGGCCGGAACCTGGACGTGGACGTACAGATGCCTCAGGAGAAGCTGATGGTATGGGGCGATCCCGACTCGGTGACCCAGGTGTGCTATAACCTGCTGGACAACGCGGCCAAGTTTGCCGCCCCCGGCACTACCATCACCGTCCAGATCACCAAAAAGGACGGCAAGGCCGTCACCTGCATCCGAAACCTGGGGGCCACCATTCCCCCTGAGGAGCTGCCCCTGCTCTTTGACCGGTTCCACAAGGCGGACTACTCCCGCTCCATGGACCGGGAGGGCGTGGGTCTGGGATTGTACATTGTCAAGACCATTTTGGGCAACCTGAAAGAGACCATTAACGTCACCAGCGAGGACGGGGTGACCCAGTTCACCTTCACCCTGACGCTGGCCTGAGCAACTTCGCAATTTTACGGCCCTAGGCCGCCGGGAGGGAATCTATGGAGCACAATCAGCAAAACGACCTGTGGCAGGGCGGCCCCTGGGAGCAGCCCTCCCCCGTTTTTACTCCCCCGCCGCCGGTGGAGATTCCCCGCCCGTCCCCCCGCTCCCAGCGCCCGGTGCTGCGCACCAGGCGGCGGCGCAGGCGCTGGCCATGGCTGTTGGCCTTTGGTATCCTGGTGCTGTCCCTGTGCGCTGTGACCTTGGTTCTGGACCGGTATATTTCTCCCTCCTGGCTGTTTTCCTCCCAGCCCTTCTCCGAGGAACCCCATCAGCGGGAGGAGGCCCAGACCAGCAACCAGGCCCCTGACATCCCTCAGGCCGAGACAGGCACCGGCTTTACCCTCACGCTGTATGAGAGCCACGGGGAGGCCCTGAGCCTCTCTGAGGTTCACACCAAGGCCATCGCCTCCCTGGTGTCCATCGAGGCCTACTCCGACATTTACTTCAGCTCGGGTAGCGGGGTCATCCTCTCCTCGGACGGCTACATTGTGACCAACGCCCATGTGGTGGCCGGTGCCAACGATGTGCGCGTCCAGCTCAACGATAACCGCGTGTTTCCTGCCAGTCTGGTGGGCTTCAGCGCCCAGGAGGATCTGGCCGTTCTGAAAATTGATGCGGAAAATCTGCCCGCCGCGGAGTTTGGCAACTCCAACGACTTGGTATGTGGGGAAGCGGTGTCCGCTCTGGGTGACTCTCTGGGCTACCGGGGCACCTTTACCGACGGCATTATCTCCGCCCTGGACCGGGAGATGACCATGGAGGACGGTACCACCATGGTGCTCATTCAGACCAGCGCCGCCATCAACTTCGGCAATTCCGGCGGCCCCCTGCTCAACCAATACGGCCAGGTGGTGGGCATCAACACCATCAAGATCATTGCCGACGACGGCTCAGCGGAGTCCCTGGGCTTTGCCATCCCCTCCACCCGGGTCAAATATGTGGCCGACCACCTGATTGCCGGGGAGGAGATCCGCAATGCCGCCTTTGGCTTTACGGTCTCCATTGTCCAGCTCCCCGAGGGCGGACTGGAACTTCTGGATGTGGATCCGGTGAGCGATGCCTACGCCCAGGGCCTGCGCCCGGAGGACATCCTCACCGCCGCCAACGGCACGCTTATCTCCAGCATTCAGGACCTGGTGCGGCTCAAGCAGACCCTGGGACCGGGGGATGTGGTGGAACTGACCTATTTCCGGGACGGCGTCTCCTATACCATTTCGGTAGAGCTGATGGACGCGGAACTCTTTTCCTGACACCTGCGGCGCGGGGGAAACCCCGCGCCGCTTTGATTTTCTCATTGCCCCGGGGCCCGGGGCGTGCTATACTGCCACTAAAGGGGGAATTCCCGTGATCAACACCACACTTTGCTACATCCGCCGGGGCGAGGACTATCTGATGCTCCACCGGGTAAAGAAGAAAAACGACCTTAACCAGGACAAATGGATTGGCATCGGCGGGAAGTTCGAGGACAAGGAGAGCCCCGAGGACTGCCTGCTCCGGGAAGTGGAGGAGGAGACGGGCCTTACCCTCACCCGCTACCGCTACCGGGGTATTGTCACCTTTGTCTCCGACCGGTGGCCCACCGAGTACATGCATCTCTTTACCGCCGATGCGTTTACCGGCACCCTGAAGGAGTGCGACGAGGGGGAGCTGGAGTGGCTGCCCTATGACCGGCTGCTCACCATTCCCCACTGGGAGGGGGACGCCATCTTTCTGGATCTCATCCACCGGGACACGCCGTTCTTCTCTTTGAAGCTGTGCTATGAGGGGGAAACGCTGGTGGAGGCGGTTCTGGACGGAACCCATCTGAAGGGAGGCGCTCAGAAGTGAAAGTCACCATTCAATCGGATCTTCTCACCGTGGACATTGATTCCCTGGGGGCACAGCTGGCCTCCATCCGCACCCGAGACGGGGAGGAGTACCTGTGGCAGGGCGACCCGGACATCTGGGCCCGCCGGGCCCCCATTCTGTTCCCCTTTATCGGGCGGCTGAAGGACAGCACCTACCTGCTCCAGGGTACGCCCTACACCATCTCCACCCACGGCTTTGCCCGGGACATGGAGTTTGAGGTGGCGGAGCAGGCACAAGATGCCGTCTCCTTCCAGCTCACCCACACCCCTCAGACTCTGGCAGTCTACCCCTTCGCCTTTACCCTGACGGTGACCTACGCCTTGAAGGGCAATGAGCTCACCAAGACCCACCGGATGTTCAATGCCTCCCAGGAGGAGATGCTCTATGAGCTGGGGGCCCACGACGGGTTCCGGGTCCCGGTGGGGGATGGGATTACCATGGCCGACTACACCATCCGCCTGCCCGGCGTGGACAGCGTCCGCTTCTACGGCATGGATGAGAACCTGATGCTTACCCCCAAGGGGGAGGAGATTCCCCTCACCGGTTCCGCTCTTCCTCTTACTCCTGCCACCTTTAACCTTGACACCATGATTCTGGACACCCCGCCCCAGGCCCAGGCCCTCCTGTGCGACAAGCAGGGCAATCCCAGGGTAGGCCTCACCTTCCCTGACTTCCCCTACCTGGGGCTGTGGACCCAGGCAAAGCCCTTTGACACGGGATACGTGTGCATCGAGCCCTGGTCCACCCTCCCTGACGGCACCTTTATGGGCCGGGAGCTGGGGGACAAGACAGGCATCCGCCGCCTGGCTCCGGGCCAGGAGGAAACCCTCCGCTACACCACCACCATCTATTGAAAAAGGAGTTTATCAACATGAAGCCTGAGTACGCCAATTCCTTCGCCATCCGCAAGGTCTCCGACAAGGACGGAGAGGTTCTGGAGGTCACCCTGGACATCGCCTATAAGTACATGGAAAACGCCATGACCGTCACCCCCAAGGGCATGGAGACCGTCTCCACCCCCGCCGCCGATCCCGTAGCCTCCATTGTCATGAACCGGCAGAGCGCCATCTCCCTGCGCAACCTGCTCATCCAGACCCTGGGCGTGGAATAAATGTTCCACACGGCTGGGCCTTTTTGTGGAAAAAATATCCCCCGCAGCCAAAGGCTGCGGGGGATTCTTCTTTAGGGATGGTAGCTGTCTGCCCGGGCCAGATTCATATCTTCCCGCGTCAGATCCCGGGTATAGGGGTTAATGAGTCGGTTTACCGTATCCAGAGTACTCTGCTCGTCCAGCTCATAGCAGTATTTGTAGCCGTTATACAGGCCAAATCCGTTTCCTTCCAGGGAAGACGTCTCAACACCTGTGGACACGTCCAGATCCACCGCTTTCTGAGCGAAAAAGAGCATGTTGTTCAGGGTCAGATCGGTCTCCACATACTGGTTGAAAATTTCCACAAACCCGTTGATTTTCGTCAGGCTGTCCCAGGCCAGCACCTTCTTGGCCAGATTCACCAGAATCTGCTGCTGCATCTCGTTGCGCTGGATGTCCGTATACCACTGATTGGCGTTATAATTGGGGCTGTCACTGTTGTCGTGGCGGTACCGGGCCACCTCCATGGCACCCTGTCCGTCCAGGTGGTGGGTGCCCTTGGTGTAGTGGATGTGCAGGTTTTGAACGGGGTCGTCATAGTTCATGTCCAGGGGGATGTTCACATCCACGCCCTCCAGGTAGTCCACCAGGGCAATAAAGCCGTTGATGTCCACCTTCACATATCCATCAATGACAATGCCGAACATGTCGGACACATCCTCAATCCGCTGCTCCAGCCCTCCCGGACCATAGACCAGATGGGGATTCCCGCTCTCCCGGGCCACCAGAGTGTCCCGGGGGACGGACACCACGCCCACCTTCTGCTCCACGGTGTCATAGCTGAGCACCATCATGGTGTCGGTACGGAAGCCCTCCACATCGGTGGCCGCCAGGAAGATGTTATAGACGCCCTCCCTGCGCTCCAGCACGTTGGGGTCTGTCTGGCTGGTGTCCCCGCTGGTATCGCCCACCACCGCAGTGTTGTTGTCCGGGGTATTGTTCACCGGTGCCTTCTGCTCCGGGGCCTTGCTCATCAGCTGAAGGCCGATGTAGGCCGCCACAATGAGTGCGGACACCACCACCAGGGCCTTATAAAAGCCAAGGCCGATGGACGCCGCCCGGGACCGCCTGGGTTTTGCCTTCTGGCGGGTAGGGGCGACACGGGCCGCCTTTTTTCGTCTTCTGGGTGGCTCGTCCCAGCGCTCCTCGTCCCGTCTCTGGGCCGTCTTTGGGCGGGGAGCCGGCTCCCGCCGCTCCCGGGGTACATTCCAATATTTCTCTTCCAGGGTCATTCCCTCCCCAATGGTCTGGTCACTCCAGTTTAGTATACCGGTTCTCTCCCCCTTCCACAAGGGGAGGCATTTTATTTTTACAAAAATTTAAGAATTATGTCGCCCTCATAGTTCTCCTGTAATTGAGATGCACTTCCCCCCAGTTTGGTGACAAAATCCGCCAAATTTTTGCCCGGCCCCCTTTCCGGAGACCGGGCTGATGTTGTTTATACGGGGGCTTTTTCCATTTGGGGCAGTTCCTCGGCCACCGCCGGATAGAGCCGGCGCAGCCTGGCAATGCAGGCCATACTGGCGGGAATCAGGAACAGGTCCGCACAAATCCAGGCAGCGGGGGAGGCAAAGCAGGCGGCGGCATAGCCGAAGGCGGGCACCAGGCACAATCCCACCACCGTTCTGGCAAACATTTCCAGCACTCCCGCCAGGATGGCAAAGGTGCTGTACCCCATCCCCTGGATGGAGAAGCGGACGATATTCACCAGGGCCAGGGGGAAAAAGAACGCCGTGAGGGTAATGATATACTGGCTGGTCAGCTTTACCAGCAAGGTCAGCTGTCCCTCGTCGGGGTTGAGGAAGAACATGGCAAACTGGGGCGCAAAGAGCAGCATAGCTGCCAGGGCGATCAAGGAATACCCCAGCCCCAGCAGGGAACAGGCCCGGATACCCCGGCCCAGCCGGTCCAGCTTACAGGCCCCCACATTCTGCCCGCAGTAGGTGGCCATGGTGGCGCCCATGGCGTCAAAAGGACAGGCAAACAGCTGAAAGAGCTTGGCCCCCGCGGCCACCGCCGCCACATAGAGGCTGCCCAGGGTGTTGACGGCAGACTGAAGGACGATGGACCCCACGGCGGTCACCGAATACTGAAGGCCCATGGGGATGCCCATGGCGCACAGCACCTTGCAGGAGTGGAGGTCCAGCTTCCGCTCCTCCCGGCTCATGCGCAGGATGGGGTAGGCCCGGCGCATGTACAGCAGGCAGGCCACCCCGGAAATACCCTGGGACACCACCGTGGCAATGGCCGCACCGGCCACCCCGGCATCAAACCACAAAATCAGAGCAAAGTCCAAAAAGATGTTCAGAATGGAAGACAGGGCCAGGAAGTAGACCGGGGTCTTGCTGTCTCCCAGGGAACGGATCACTCCGGCCAGCAGGTTATAGAGGAAGGTGGCTGGAATGCCCATAAAGATCACAAAGATATAGGCGTTGGCGTTGGCAAAAATGTCAGAGGGGGTACGCATAAGGGTGAGGATGTCCCGGCACAAAAGGCCCGTGGCCACGGTGAGCACCAGGGCAAAGAGAGCGGAGAGGTAGGCGGCGTTGGCCACATACCGGCGCATTTTGGAGGGCTCATTGGCCCCCATCCGCTGGGCCACGGGAATGGCAAAGCCATTGCACACCCCCATACAGAAGCCAATGACAAAAAAATTGATGGAACCGGTAGAGCCCACGGCGGCCAAGGCTTGCGCCCCCAGCAGCTTGCCCACGATCATGGTATCCACCAGGTTATAAAACTGCTGAAAGAGCATCCCGAACAGCGTGGGCAGGGCAAAGCCGATAATCAGCCGCATGGGACTGCCCACCGTCAAGTTTTTGGTCATAGCGTCTCCTTCCTGTGCAGGGGCACAGCCCCGCATCCTTCATATCCAATCCAATAGCCGTATCATTATAATCATTCCTACTGGGCCTGCATAGAGATTTTTTCCACAAACTTGGGCCTGTTTCCCGGCCATTCTTGCTTCAAAATGAAAGGGACGCACCCCGGAAGAACCTTCTTCCCGGGATGCGTCCCGCATATCTATTATGCATGTCTTGCCATTCTCCGGCAGGCCAGGGCTGTGGCCAGGAAGTAGCCTCCATAGACCACCACCAGCACCAGGGCCGTGACCGCGCTGCTGGCGACGCTGTCCACCTTGCCCGCCGTGGCAATGAGGTCGTTGGCCGCCTTCATGCCCACCACGCTGTGCACCAGAGCCAGGACAAGGGGCAGCAGGAAGGCCAGAGCCACCTGCTGGGTGGCCGACCGGGCCACCATTCCCTCCTCTGCTCCCAATCTGCGCAGCAGGGCATACCGTCCGGCGTTGTCGGCGGCCTGGCTCAGCTGCTGGAGGGCCAGCACCGCCGCCGCGGCCAGCAGGAAGGTGAAGCCCAGATAGAGCCCCAGAAACAGGGCCAGAATCTTGCTGCCCATGAGGTCCTGATAAATCTCCAGCCGGGTGGTAATCCAGGAGCCGAAGGGAACGGACAGGGAGAGGATGGTATCCATCAGCGCATCCTCCGTCTGCTCCCGATTTCCCATATAGTCTGCCGACCAGACCTGCCGGCAGGGGGTGAGCACCGCGGCCATCTCGTCGGGGATGAGCACATAGCTCAGCCCCAGGCTGCCGGTGGTAAGCTCCTCGTTCAAATTGTCCGCCCGGTGGGGCAGCGGCCCGGTGTAGGCCGGCTTGCCCTGGCGCAGCCGCAGGGCGTCATAGTCCGATACCCGCAGGGCGGCGCTGGCATTTTCAATGCCCGTCACCTGGGGGTCGTTATAATAAAATACCGTACTGTAACTCCAGGCGAGGTTTTCCCGGGTATCAAAGCCCGCGTCATTTAGCACCTGTTCAAAGTCCACCAGCTCCTCCTCCCCGGAGAGGTTCTGGACGGTGATGTCAAAGGGGGCCTGATAGCCGCTCTGGGAGGCAATGGTATTGTTGAGGCCCACCGAGCTTGCGGTTATACCGATGGCCAGCAGCAGGAGAATACACACCACCGTCTGGGCCAGGTAGGTGGTGTGCACCTTGCTCAGCCACTGGCGCAGGGTAAAGAGATTCAGATTCCTGTAATAGAGGGCCGGCCGCCCCTGAACCAGCTTCATGACAAAGCCGGACAGGGAGCGGAAGATGAGCAGCGTGCCCACCGTACCCAGGGCCAGCATGGGAATGCAGATGGGCAGTACCGCCACGGCAATGGCCATGCCAAAGGTAAGAAGGGTGGTCTAGGCCGCTGCCAGACAGAGAATGCCCGCCGCCAGCTGAATGACCGCCGGGGTGAGGGAGCGTACCTTCAGCACCTCATTTTTCCGCTGTCCGTAGATAAGGTCAATGAGGCGGCTGCGGGATACCCGCACCCCGCTGAACACCATCACCAGCAGGAAAATAAGCCCAAAAGACAGCAGGGTCTTTCCCGCCGCTTTCAGGGAAAAATCCAGTGCCAGCATCCCCGCCACATTCAGCTCAAACATGGACAACGTCAGGGCGGACAGGCCGAAGGAGGCCAGCACCCCCAGCCCCAGTCCCGCCCCCCGGGACACCAGGCCGATGACCCCCGTCTCCAGAAACAGCACTCTGGACACCTGCCCCTGGGACAGGCCCAGAAGCAGATAGGTCCCCAGCTCCCGCTTTCTCCGGCGCAGAAGGAAGCGGTTGGCGTAGAGGATGAGGCAGGCCAGCACCACGGCCACAAAGACGGAAAAAATGTCGATCAGCATCCGGATGACAGACACCGCCGGGTGCTCCCGCTGAGCCAGATAGGCCATGGCCCCCTGGCCCTCAATAGCATTGAAGGTGTAAAAGAGGCACACGCCGAAGGTAAGGGTGAGAAAATAGACTCCGTAGTCCCGGAAGGACCGGCGCACATTGCGTATGGCCAGCTTAGAGAACATCTGCCATTTCCCCTCCCATCTCCGTTACCACCCGGATGATCTTTTGGAAAAAGGCCCGGCGGTCCTCCCCGCCGCGCTTGAGCTCCAAAAAGATCTGTCCGTCCCGGAGAAACACCACCCGCCCGCAGCAGCTGGCGGTAAAGGCGTCGTGGGTCACCATAAGAATGGTGGCTCCCAGGTCCCGGTTCAGCTCCTCCAGCCGCTCCAGCAGCATCCGGGCCGACTTGGAGTCCAGGGCACCGGTGGGCTCGTCGGCCAGCACCAGGGCGGGATTGGTCACCATGGCCCGGGCGGCGGCACAGCGCTGCTGCTGTCCCCCGGACATTTCATAGGGGTACTTCTCCAGGCAGTCGGCAATTCCCAGCAGCCCGGCTATCTCCCGCACCCGCCCGGAGATCTGTCCGGCCGGGGCCCCAGTAATGGACAGAGCCAGGGCAATATTTTCCCCGGCAGTGAGAGTGTCCAGCAAGTTGCAGTCCTGAAAAATAAAGCCCAGCCGCTCCCGGCGGAACTTAGCCAGCTGTTTCCCCTTCAGGCCGCTCAGATTCCTTCCGTCAATGGTGATGGACCCGGATGTGGGCCGGTCGATGGTGGACACGCAGTTAAGCAGGGTGGTCTTGCCCGAGCCAGACGGCCCCATCACCCCCACAAATTCCCCCGCCTCCAGGGACAGGGACACTCCATCCAGGGCCCGTGTCACCGCTCCGCCCCGGCCATAGACCTTTTTCAGATCCGTTACGGTTAAAATTTCCTCCATATTGCTTCTCCTTTGCTCCCCGGCCTCAGGACAGGGGGTATACCAGAAGGGTGGACGGCAGGGAAACCGGTCTTGTCCCTTCCTCCGTCCAGCTGCTCTCCTGTACATACGCGGCCAAAAGCGCCAGGGCCAACGCCAGAGCGCACAAGGTTGTCTTCATTCTCTGAGCCATTTTGCTTCACTCCTTTGGGGACACGCCCCCGAAACTATGGAAAGCAGAGCACACCCGTTCGGGGTTTCCTCTAAAGGAATTATTAGGATTTCATTAAGGTTTTCTTAAAGGGACAAAAAAGGCCCTGACGGACAAGGCGTCAGGGCCCAGAGAATAAGGAGGAAATAAAAGAATCCGGCTCATTGGTACAATTGCCGTATATACAAAGGAGGTAGAAGGGTCTGCCGCTGTTCCCTTCCACTCCATACTATGTGCAACTCCCCTGGGGGTTACAGCAAAAACAGCCACAGGCACCAGCCCGCTGAGGCTGCCGCCGCCCCCGCCGCTGCCCAGGCCGTCGCCGGCAGCCGCTCCAGGCGGCGGTTCCAGGCCTTTCCCTGCTTGAGATAGCCGTCGGCCGCCTGCCGGGCCTCTTTCAGCACCCGCTCGGCACTTACCCCCTCCCGGGCCAGGGCCTCCTCCTTCACAATGAAAATGGCTTCCTCAAACAGACGGGGATCGGGAGATTTTACCAGAATGACCTGGCGGGTGATCCCTTTCACCATACGATCACATCCTTTCGCGTTCTCACCAAAGCTTACCTCTAGTCTGTCCCATTTTTTCCCGGTATATTCATTCTCTCCGGCCACTACACTAGAGGACAGCAGAACAAGGGAGGTGACGTGGGTGGGCTCCGGTTGGCGCAGGCGTTTTTTCTGGTTTTTGGCCGTCTATGCCTTCAATCTGGCCATTATCTTTTTGTTTCTGGCCTTTGGGTAACTAGCTCAGCAGCAGCTCCAGCTCCTCCAGAGACATTCCCGGCTGGAGGGCAAGGTTTATGCCGTAGCCGATGACCTTGGACAGGTCTGCCACCTGGCTGTCGATGTCCTTGGGGGTGACAAACATCTCCCGCCCCCGGCCAAGCTCCGGCACTTCCCGGCTGCCCAGCAGATCGGCGGCCAGGGTGCCCGCATCCACCACCGTGGGCACGCCCACGGCCAGCACCGGGATGCCCAGCGTCTCCCGGTTGAGCCCCAGGCGGTGATTGCCCACCCCGGAGCCGGGGGTGATGCCCGTGTCGGAAATCTGCACCGTCCGGCACAGCCGTTCCACCGACCGGGAGGCCAGCGCGTCCACCGCAATGACGCAGGCGGGATGGATGGTTTCGCATACCGCCCGCACCACCTCTCCGCTCTCCACCCCTGTGGAACCCAACACCTCGGCGGCCAGAGAGGCCACCGGGCGCAGCACACCAAACTGCTCGGGCATGCGCTGCACCAGGTGGCGGGTCACCAGGGTGTGCTCATGAACCTTGGGCCCCACTGCATCGGGGGTGATGGACCGGTTTCCCAAGCCCGCCACCAGCACCAGGGCCTGGGGCGGAATGTCCTTCATCAGCTCAAACAGCTCCCCCGCCACCGCCTGGACGGCCCGGCTGAACACATCCTCTTCCCGGCGCTCCAGCCCCTCCAGGGTCAGGGTGACGTAGCAGCCCCGGGGCTTGCCCAGCTCCCGCTCCCCCTCCTCGTCCAGCACCCGGACCGTGGTCACCGGAATTCCGTCCCGTATGCCGTCGTGGGCCTCCACTCCGGGGAGCTTGGTGGTCTCTCCCGCGCTCTCCTGCCAGAGTTCCCTGGCCTCCAGGGCCAGATCGGTACGGCGCAGCTGCATATTGTCTCCTCCTCATCCCATATCTTGTGGCGCATTTCCCGCTTTACCCCTAGCTTTTGCCGTGTCAGAAAAACTATCCCGCAGGCAAAAATTTTTTTGAAAAAATGGTTGATTTTTTCTTGGACCAATGGTAAAATACAAATCTGCACAGGCGCACTGCGCCTAATTTAACGATGAAAATCGGAGGAGGTGTTTGGTTTGCCGAATATTAAGTCTGCCAAGAAGCGCGTGCTGGTGTCCGAGACCAAGGCTGCGCAGAACAAGGCCGCGAAGTCCGCGCTGAAGACCGACATCAAGAAGTTTGAGGCC
>CAUFAM010000012.1 GCA_959022875.1 uncultured Oscillospiraceae bacterium
GGGCGAGAACGAGCCGGACATGATGTGGCTGACCACCATGAACCCGGAGACCCGGCGGCTCATCAAGGTCATGCCCGAGGACGTGGAGCGCACCGCCCAGGTCTTTGACCTGCTGCTGGGAGACGACCTCCAGGGGCGGAAAAACCACATCGCCGACCACGGCCATAAGTATCTGGAGCTGGCCGACATCTCCTGACCGCCTCCAGACTGCCACCGCTCCCATGAAAGGACTTGATACCAATGGCGAAGAAAAAAGCCTCTGAACAAAGCCACTCCAGGGTGGACAATCCCAACGTGATGGGACTGCGGGCCGAGGTACTGGAACAGCCCATTACCCAGACCCTGGAGCTGAACTATATGCCCTACGCCATGAGCGTCATCGTCTCCCGGGCCATTCCGGAGATCGACGGCTTTAAGCCCAGCCACCGCAAGCTTCTCTACACCATGTATCAGATGAAGCTGCTGGGTGGCGCCCGCACCAAGAGCGCCAACGTGGTGGGCCAGACCATGAAATTAAACCCCCACGGCGACGCCGCCATCTACGACACCCTGGTGCGCCTCTCCCGGGGCTACGGCGCCCTGCTTCACCCCCTGGTGGACTCCAAGGGCAACTTCGGTAAGGTCTACTCCCGGGACATGGCCTGGGCCGCCAGCCGTTACACCGAGGTGCGCCTGGACCCCATCTGCGCCGAGCTCTTCCGGGACATCGACCAGGACACCGTGGACTTCGTGGACAACTACGATGGGAAAATGAAAGAGCCTACCCTCCTGCCCACCACCTTCCCCAACGTGCTGGTGTCCGCCAACCAGGGCATCGCCGTAGGCATGGCCTCAAACCTGTGCGGCTTTAACCTGGGCGAGGTGTGCGACACCACCATCGCTTTCCTGAAAAACCCCAATCACGACATTATGTCTACCCTCAAGGCCCCCGACCTGCCCACCGGCGGTGAGCTTCTCTACGACGCCGCCGCCCTGAGCGAAATCTACCGCACCGGCCGGGGCTCCTTTAAGGTGCGCTCCAAGTGGCGCTACAACAAGGCGGAAAACCTTATCGAGGTCTATGAGATCCCCTACTCCACCACCACTGAGGCCATTATGGACAAGGTGGCCGAGCTCATCAAGGCGGGCAAGGTGAAGGAAATTGCCGACATGCGGGACGAGACTGACCTGTCCGGTCTGAAGCTCACCATCGACCTCAAGCGGGGCACCGACCCGGAAAAGCTCATGCAGAAGCTCTTCCGCTCCACCCCCCTGCTGGACAGCCAGTCCTGCAACTTCAACATCCTCATCGCCGGCATGCCCAAAGTGCTGGGCGTGGGGCAGATTCTGGAGGAGTGGGTGGCCTGGCGGATGGAGTCCGTGCGCCGCCGGGTCTACTACTCCATGAACAAGAAGAAGGAAAAGCTCCACCTGCTGAAAGGCCTGCGGCGGATCCTGCTGGACATTGACCGGGCCATCAAAATCATCCGGGACACCGAGGAGGACGCCGAGGTCATTCCCAACCTGATGATCGGCTTTGGCATCGACCAGGTTCAGGCGGAATATGTGGCGGACATCCGCCTGCGCAACATCAACAAGGAGTACATCCTCAAGCGCACCCAGGAGGTGGACGCCCTCCAGGACGAGATTGCCGATCTGGAGGACACCGTCAACTCCCCCAAGCGGATTCAGAAAATCATCATCCAGGAGCTGGAGGAGGTCAAAAAGAAGTATGCCCTGCCCCGGCGCACGGACATCGTCTATGACCACCAGCTTCAGGAGGCCGCCGATCCCGAGGAAGACATTCCCGATTACCCCGTCCACGTGTTCTTCTCCAAGGAGGGCTACTTTAAGAAAATTACCCCCCAGTCCCTGCGTATGGCCAGCGAACAGAAATATAAAGAGGGCGACGGCCCCTTCCTCCAGTGGGAGGCCACCAACCGGGACGAGCTGCTGGTCTTTACCGACCGTCAGCAGTGCTACAAAACCCGCCTGAGTGACTTTGAAGACACCAAGGCCAGCGCTCTGGGCGACTATCTGCCCACCAAGCTGGGGGTGGATGCCGAAGAGAAGGCCATCTGGGCCTGCCTGAGCGGCGACTACTCCGGGCAGCTGCTGTTCTTCTTTGACAACGGCAAGGTGGCCCGGGTGGAGCTCTCCGCCTACCAGACCCAGACCCGGCGCAAAAAGCTTACCGGGGCTTACTCGGACAAGGCCCCCCTGGTGGCCGCCTTCCTGGTGAAGGAGGACTTTGAGGCCGCCGTCATCTCCACCGAGGGCCGGTGCATGATCTTCCACACCGCCAGCCTCAATCCCAAGACCACCCGCACCACCCAGGGCGTCAACGTGATGACCCTCAAGCCCAAATATAAGGTGGAAAAGGTTCTGCCTCTGAATGAAACCTCCATCGTCAACATCGCCCGCTACCGGGCCCGCTCTCTGCCCATCGCCGGCGCCCTTCTGAAGGAAGAGGACCGGGGCGAGGAGCAGATGACGCTGCTTTAACGCCAATCCCCTATGAAAGGAGGAGTGGGTATGGTTCCCTCCCTGCTGCGCCGCTACGGCCTCATTACCCTGTTTTCCATTGTCTTCGCCCTGGGCTTTGACTGGTTATATGTCCCCAACAACATCGGCCTTGGCGGCATGACGGCCCTGGGACAGATCGTGAACGCCCTCATTCCCTCCCTTCCCATCGGCACGGTGGTGCTGGTGGCCAACATCCCCCTGTTTCTGCTGGGGTGGAAGTTTCTGGGAGGAAGTGTGCTCATCTCCTCCCTGTACGCCATGGCTGCCACCTCCATTCTGGTGGATGTGTTTGCCTCGCTGTTCACCTTCTCCCCCATGGACCCCATTCTGGCCGCCGTGTTCGGCGGCGCCATCACCGGACTGTCCATCGGCGCCATCTTTGCTCAGGGAGCCACCACCGGCGGCACTGACCTCATCGCCCGGCTTCTGAAGCTCCCCTTTGGCTGGCTGCCCATGGGCAAGCTGCTCATGGCGGTGGATCTGGTGATGCTGGCAGGGGTGTCCCTGGTCTTTCAAAGTCTGTACAGCGCCCTGTACGGACTCATTGCCCTGTATATCTCCTGCGTGGTCACCGACTGGGTGCTCTATGGCATGGACACCTCCAAGGTGGCCTATATCGTCACCGGCCGCCCCAAGGAGATTTCCGACGCCATCTTCCAGCACCTGGGCCGGGGCGTCACTGTCCTGCACGGCGAGGGAGCCTGGTCGGGAGAAAAACGGTATGTACTCATGTGCGCCTTTAAGCAGCGGCAGATCGTCACCCTCAAGCAGCTGGTCCAGCAATGTGACGGCGAGGCCTTTATGATCGTGTGCAACGCCCACGAGGTGCTGGGGCTCGGCTTTGGCCGCTACCAGAAAAATGAGCTATAACCCATGTGAAAGGAGCTTTTGTTATGATCGACTACGAAAAGCTGACCAAAACCCTGGAGGGCTTAGGCTACCATGTCTCCCACTTTGCCACTGCCAAGGAGGCTGCCAGCTATCTGGACGGCCAGATTGACCAGACCAGCGTGGCCTTTGGCGGCTCAGTCACCTTGCAGGACATGGAGCTCTACCCTATGCTCGCCAAGCACAACCAGGTGATCTGGCACTGGGAAGGCGGCTCCCAGATGGACGCCATCAGCACCCAGGTGTACATCACCTCCGTCAACGGCCTGGCGGAAACCGGTGAGATCATCAACATCGACGGCACCGGAAACCGGGTGGCCTCCACCCTCTTTGGCCACAAGAAGGTCTACTTTGTGGTGGGCTCCAATAAAATTGCCCCCGACTACGACGCCGCCCTCTGGCGGGCCCGGAACATCGCCTCTCCCAAAAACGCCCAGCGTCTGGGCATGAAGACCCCCTGCGCCGCCAAGGGCGACCGCTGCTACAACTGCCAAAGCCCTGATCGTATCTGCCGGGCCCTGGTGGTGCTGTGGGAAAAGCCCAAGGGCACCCAGGAGATGGAACTTGTCCTGGTGGACGAGGCCCTGGGCTACTGATCTCTGTCATTTCAGAAAGGAGGCACACCCATGCGACATTCCAGCCGCGCCCTGGCTCTGCTCACCGCCGCGACCTTGACCCTCACCGGGTGTTCCTCCCTGCTGGAACAGGAATACACCTACATCACTCCCCATAACGCCGCTCCCACCACCGAGGACGACCCCTCTGTCCTCCGGGCAGACAGCTATCAGGAGATCGTCAATGCACTGGTCTATTTCGTCTCTACCGGCACGGAAAAAGGCACGGTGCGGCTCTACATGGACGGCGAGGACCTGGACGCCAGCCTGAACGCTGCCTGTCTGGAGGTGGATCAGGAGGACCCTCTTGGGGCCTATGCGGTGGAGTACATCACCTTCAGCCTCAGCTCCGTGGTGGCCTACTCCGAGGCCACGGTGAACATCACCTACCGGCGCACCAAGGAGCAGGTGGCCTCCATTGTCCAGGCTACCGGGGTCACGGCCATACGCAGTGAGCTGACGGAAGCTATGTCCTCCTTCGAGCCGGAATGTGTCCTGCGCATCAGCTACTTTAACGAGGACGAGGCGTTCATTCAGGATCTGGCCCGCCAGGCCTACTATAACGCCCCTGCCTCCGCCTTGGGCATGCCGGAGCTTCAGGTGTTCCTCTACCCCGACAGCGGGCAGCAGCGCATTGTGGAAATCCTGCTCACTTACCCCGACGAGCGTTCCACCCTGGAGCACAAGAAGACGGCCCTTACCGGCTGGCTTCAGTCGCTGGCCGTCCCCCTTGCCGGGCTTTCGGGGGACCGGCTCATTGAGCAGGCCGCTTTGTCCATGTCCGCGGTGGGCAGCTATGACCCATCGGGGGGCTCCAGCGTGTGCGCCCTCATGGAGCAGGGCAGCGCCAACAGCGAGGGCATTGCCCTTGCCATGGCCGCTTTTTATCAACAGCTTGGGGTATCCTTCCGGGTGGTGGAGGGGACCCTCAACGGCCAGCCTCACTTCTGGAACATGGTGCAGACCAGCTCCGGCTGGCGGCATCTGGATCTGACGGACCAGCAGGCCGGCCCCTACAATCCCCTTACCGATCCCCAGATGACCCAGCTGGGCTACCAATGGGACGCGAACCTTGTGCCGGTCAGTTCTTCCCAGGATTCCCCCTCCCCATAAGCAGCCGGTCGGATTCTCCCCCGTTCCCTTGCAAAATCCCTTTTCTGCCGCTATAATAAACTCCACAAACCTTGTCCCACAGATAAGTTCCAAACAAGGGGGGTTTCTGTATGAAACGATACAAACGATGGCTTTCTCTGGCCCTCAGTGCGGTCCTCATGGTCTGCTTGGCTGCTCCCAGCTTTGCCGCGGCCGCCTTTTCAAACTTTTATATCGACGCTGCCGACATGGCCTTTTCCCAGACCGATCTGTCGGTACAGCTTTATAACCGGGATGGCAGCGGACGCTTTCAGCCTGGTGATGTGATTGAGATAGACTGCTCTCTCAACCAGGTCACCGAGGATGCCAGCTTCTATATCCAGCCCAAGGTGGGCTCTGTATGGGTCACGGTGGAGTACCTCACCGATCTGAACGGGGACGGGATCTATGAGCTGCCCCGGGACGACGCCTCCCCGGTCTGGGAGCATCTGTCCCCCCAGTCTTCTGTGATCCTTCAGCGCTCTTCCATCTCCCAAAAGCTGCTGTCCGGGCAGACCCACATTCTCTCCGCCCAGACGCTCCTCCAGGGCAGCCAGCAGGCAGCCAGTCTGCGGACGCTCAGCGGCAGTTCCTCCTATTTGGGGCTGTCCGGCACCGCAGAGGACTTCCCCCTGTGCCTGGTCAGTCTGCACACTTCCTCCGGCGGCGAGGAACAGGTCATGTCCTACTATCTGAAGCTATGCGGCCGGGCCCTTCCGCCCAGCGATGTCTCCCCCGACTCTCCTTACTATGAGGCGGTGGAGTATGTGCTCTATCAGGGATATTTCTCCGGCATGGGCAACGGCATATTTCAGCCCAACGGCCTCTTCACCCGCGCTCAGCTGGCCCAGACTCTGTGGCGCATGGGCGGAAGCCTCACGGCCCGTGGCTGCTCCTTCCCGGATGTAGACCCTTCGGCCTGGTACTATGACGCCGTGTCCTGGTGCTGCCAGAACGGGATTATGACCGGCCTTTCCACCAATTCCTTTGCCCCTGAGGCCCCCCTCTCCCAACAGCAGATGGCTCTGATCCTCTATCAGTTTGCCAAATACTCGGGAATCGACGTCTCCCAGCGGGGAGACCTGTCCGCCTACTCCGATGGAGAGAACGTCTCCTTGTGGGCCAAGCAGGGCATGGAGTGGGCTGTGGGGAACGGGCTTCTCCCCACCACCCCCGGCACCGACCTCAATCCCAGCTCCAGTGTCACCCGCAGCCAGATGGCCATGGTTCTCTACGCCTACGACGGCGCCTTCTCCCGGCGCTGAACCGCGATTCGTTTCAGCCTGCCGCTCACAAAGAGCGGCAGGCTTTTTTCCTTCCTGACGGATTAAACACTGGAATATTTGTCCAGACTATCCATAAAATAATACCAAACTCAGGGAAGGAGGCCCCCCTATGCAGCTATCCAGGCACAAATCCAACCCCCGGCGCAGCCATGCCCTGGAACAGGAACGTCAGGATCTCATCAGCGCCCTGTCCAGCACCCAGGCTCTGATCCATCAGGCCTATGGCGGCTTCAACACCACCTGTGACAAAGATCTGATCGAATCTTACGTGTTTGAAATCAATTCCCTCCACGCCAGGTACAACTATCTCATCCGACGCTTCAAACAGCTGGAGGCCGTCCAATGAGCCCCCTGCCCGGATATGTGGCCTGGTGTCTGGCCGGACTGGTCCTGTGCGCCGCTCTGCTTCTGCTCCGCCGCCCGGTAGCCCTGCTGCTTCGTCTGATTCTCCGGTCCGGGGCAGGGCTGGCTGTGCTGGCGCTGCTGTCTCAGGTGGGGCACCTGATGGGCATAAGCCTGGGGGTCAACCTGGTCAACGCTCTGGTCCTTGGCCTTCTGGGGGCGCCGGGGCTGGGTCTTCTGCTGATGATGCAGTGGATGCTGAAGTAACCCGCCCCAGTCTCAGCCCCCAGCATTCCCCGTGTACTTCCTTTTCTTCGAAACCTCGTCAAGATCGGCCACATTCTTCGGTGGATTTGACAACCACCGGCCATTGACACTCCGCCCCCGCCCCTCTATAATAGGAAAGTGCCCCACTCTTTCGTGGAGTGGGGGATTTTTATATTTTTTTATGAAAGGGGTTCTCCCAAATGAGCGACCAGCGTGTTTACAACTTCTCCGCCGGCCCTTCCATGCTCCC
The DNA here is from genome assembly GCA_959022875.1 of uncultured Oscillospiraceae bacterium. Lineage (GTDB taxonomy): Bacteria > Bacillota > Clostridia > Oscillospirales > Oscillospiraceae > Lawsonibacter. The sequence goes on from CAUFAM010000012.1 coordinate 7,284, forward strand.
TCTGTCCGCACTGGAGCGTGCCGGGTCAGAAATCACCAACTACCAAGGCTCTGGTATGTCAGTGATGGAGATGAGTCACCGCTCTAAGGTCTTTGTGAAGATTTTTGAGGAGACCCAGGATAAGCTGCGCCGGCTGATGAACGTGCCGGAGGGGTATCAGATCCTGTTTCTCCAGACCGGAGCTTCCGGTCAGTTCTCCATGATCCCCCTCAACCTCATCGGCAAGACCGGAAAGGCGGATTACGCCGTTACAGGCAACTTCTCCAACCTTGCCTATAAAGAGGCTCAGAAGTACGGCCAGATTAACCTGGCTGTCTCCTCTGCCGACCGGGATCACTGCTACATCCCCCGCCAGGAGCAGATCAAGCTGGACCCTGAGGCCAGCTACTTCTACTACTGCTCCAACAACACTGTCTACGGCACCGAGTGGGACTATGTCCCCGAAACGGGCAATGTGCCCCTGGTGTGCGACATGTCCTCCGACATTCTGTCCATGCCCGTAGACGTGTCCAAGTATGGCATCATCTACGCCGGAGCCCAGAAAAACATGGCCCCCTCCGGCCTCACCGTGGTCATCATCAAAAAGGACCTGGCTGGCCACGAGCTGCCCTACACTCCGCTGATGATGAACTATCAGACCATGATTGACAAAGACTCCATGTACAACACGCCCCCCTGCTGGTGCATCTACATGCTGGGCCTCACCCTGGACTGGATCAATGAGCAGGGCGGCCTGGAAGGCATGGAGAAGCTGAAGTGGCAGCGGGCCAACATGCTCTATGACACCCTGGACAACTCCCGCCTCTTCCAGTGCCACGCCGAGAAGGGCTCCCGTTCCGGCATGAACGTGACCTTCCGAACCGGCAGCGAGGAGCTGGACGCCAAGTTTGTTCAGGAGGCCACCGCCGCCGGCTTTGTCAACCTGAAGGGCCACCGGAAGGTAGGCGGCATGCGGGCGAGCATTTACAATGCCATGCCCGTGGAAGGTGTGGAGAAGCTGTGTGACTTCATCCGCGCCTTTGAGAAGAATAACTGATCTGTCTCTTTTCTAGAAAGATAATAGGTGATAAAACATGTATCGCATTAAAACCTTGAATAAAATTTCCACGGTGGGCCTTGCCCATCTGGACCAGAGCCGCTTCCAGGTAGGAAACGACCTGGAAAATGAGGACGGCATCCTGGTCCGGTCCGCCGCCATGCACGACTATGTCTTCCCCGACGCCCTGCGGGCCATTGCCCGGGCCGGCGCCGGCACCAACAACATTCCCATCGACCGCTGCTCGGAAAACGGCATTGTGGTCTTCAACACCCCCGGCGCCAATGCCAACGCCGTGAAGGAGCTGGTGATCGCCGCCATGCTCATTGCTTCCCGCGACGTGCTGGGCGGGGCTGACTGGGTTCAGGAGCAGGTGCACACCCCCAATGTGGATGTGGCCGCCGCCGTGGAAAAGGGCAAGAGCGCCTTTGTAGGCCCTGAGATTGCCCATAAGACTCTGGGCGTCATCGGCCTGGGCGCCATTGGCGTGCTGGTGGCCAATGTAGCCCTGGATCTGGGCATGGATGTGTACGGCTACGATCCCTTCCTGTCTGTGGACACCGCCCTTCGCCTGGACCGCCATGTTCATGTGGTTCAAAATGTGGATGAGCTTTATAAAGTGGCCGACTATGTGACCATCCACGTCCCCTACAACAGCTCCACCAAGGACACCATCAACGCCGAGGCCATTTCCAAGATGAAGGGCCAGGTGCGGGTGCTGAACCTGGCCCGGGGCGAGCTGGTTAACGACGAGGATATGATTGCCGCTCTGGAGTCCGGCCGTGTGGCCCGCTATGTCACCGACTTCCCCAACGCCCGCATCGCCGGAGTGAAGAACGTCATCGCCCTGCCCCACCTGGGTGCCTCCACCCCCGAGAGCGAGGCCAACTGCGCTGTGATGGCCGTGCGGCAGCTTCAGGATTACCTGCTCAACGGCAACATCACCAACTCCGTGAACCTGCCCAACGTCTCCCAGGACTGGAGCGGCACCGCCCGGCTGTGCATGATCCACAAGAATGTGCCCGCCATGCTGACCCAGATCATGGGCGTGCTCTCCGACGACAACATCAATGTGGAAAATATGACCAATAAGTCCAAAAAGGACTACGCCTACACCATGGTAGACGTAAACACCCGCATCACCGACGAGGTGGCCAATGAGCTGCGCGCCATCCCCAACATGATCCGGGTCCGGGTGCTCAACCACTGAAATTACCCTTCCTTCTTCCAAGAAAAAATCCTCAGCCCGATGGGCTGAGGATTTTTTACGTTCCAAAGCATATTCTTCTTAGGTCACCGTATAGCCGCCGCGAACCAGAACCTTAACCGTCCCGGCGGTGGCCGCAAGGGTGCGGCCCTCGATGGTAGACATGTACAGATGGTTTTTGCTCAGAGAGGTTCCGTTTTCTACGCTGCCTCCCGTAGTCAGGTCAATGAGGGCGGGGCTGCTGGAGGATTGCACGGCAGCACTGCCCACCCGGAGCAGCACCTCACACCCCACGTCCAGGTGCATCACCTGGCCGCTGGTCATGGTCACCAGGGTATAGCCCGCGCTGGAACCTCCTCCCTGGCCGCCCTGTCCGGCCTGAAGAAGATATTCATTGATCTGGACCTGGAAGCTCTCCTCCAGCTCTTTCTGGCGGGTCGCCGTGCTGGACTCCACCTGCTTCACCACCTGGGGAATGGCGGTCTCATTGAGATAGCTGAGGGTGACCAGGGGGTCGCTCTGATCCCCTCCGGCGGCCAAAGCCGCACCCGTCCCCAAACACAGGGCGGTGAGGGCCAGGGCGCCCAGGCGGATGGTCCACTGCTTGCTGCTCTTTTTCATTGGTATGTTCTCCTTTTGCCCTATGTAGGCCCCGCCGCAGACGGGGCCCGTTGTTGTGTTTACACCAGCGTCTCCGGGTGGAGGCCAAGGCTTACCGCAATGGCCGCATCCACCTTATGCATGACCGTCTCATCCAAACGGCCCATTTTCTCCCGCAGGCGGCGCTTATCCAAGGTCCGCACCTGCTCCAGCAGGATGACAGACTCCTTGGGCAGTCCGCAGCTGAGGGGAGAGACCGAAATGTGGGTGGGGAGCCGGGCCTTTCCCGTCTGGGACGTGATGGCCGCGGCAATGACCGTGGGACTGTGACGGTTGCCGGTGTCGTTCTGTACAATGAGCACGGGCCGCACGCCCCCTTGCTCACTGCCTACCACCGGGCTGAGATCGGCGTAAAAAATGTCGCCTCGTTTCACATTGTTATCCAAGTACATTCACACTCCGCTGGAAGATAGCACGCGTTACCGGCCGAAGGGTCTATGTAACGCTGTACTATGATTCTCCCACGGGGCGGCGGGATTTATACCTGTCCGGGATGAGAATTTGGGCCGCCATATGGCCGTGCCGGGCCCTCGGCCCACTCCATGTGCCCGCCGCGCCTTTCTCCCAGGAAAGAGCCTTCCCTGTGCTCCATGTCATCCTATGTGGAGCGGCGCCCTTCGGTCACGGGGCGGGACAGGCTGTGGCGGAGCTTGTCTATGGATATTTGGGCCAATTTTTACTCCATCGGCCTGCCATTTTCCCAATAGATCCGGGGAACCCGGGGGGCAACCTGGCAAAGCAATTCATAGGAAATGGTGCCGGCCAGCTGGGCTGCCTCGTCCGTCAGCCCGGGGCCGTAGATCTCCGCCACATCGCCAGCCTTCACATCGGGCAGGTCGGTGACGTCGGCCATACACATATCCATGCAGATCCGGCCCACAATGGGGCAGGATTTCCCGGCAATCATCACATGCATCCGGTTGGACAAAATCCGGGGCAAGCCGTCTCCATATCCGATGGGCAGCACCGCCAGACGGGACGGCCGCTTGAGCTGGGCAGTGCAGCCGTAGCTCACCTTGGCTCCGGCCGGCATAGCGCGCACCGCAGCCACCCGGCTTTTCAGACGCATGACCGGAATAAGGCCCGGGCCGTCCAGCCCCTGGCTCTCCTCGTCAGTATAGTAGCCATACAGCACGATACCAGGCCGAACCATGTCCAGATAGGTACAAGGATAGTGTAGCACAGCAGAGCTGGCCCCGCAATGGTAAATTTTCAGGTGGATTCCCCGCTCCTCCAGGGCTTTTTTTGCATCCAGGAAGCGGGTAAACTGGGCCATGGTATACTCCTCATCCCCGTCGGCGGCGGCAAAGTGGGTGAACATCCCCTCCACCTCCAGGCCGGGCAGGGCACACACCTGGGCCATCTCATCGGTCACAGCGGCGTTGTCCCCGTCCTCCCAGCGAAAGCCCAGACGGCCCATGCCGGTGTCCAGCTTGATGTGGACCTTCAGCTTCTTGCCCTGCTTCTGGGCCATCTCCGAAAAGGCCCGGGCCATCTCCAGATCCTCGATCTCCTGGATCATGTCCCAGCGGAGCAGTTCCTCCCCCAGTTCCAGGGGCGTCTGGCCCAGGCACAGGATGGGCAGGGAGATCCCCGCCCGGCGCAGCTGCTCGCCCTCGTCCACGCAGGCCACCGCCAGCACGTCCGCCCCCAGCTGCTCCAGCTTTTTGGCCACCGGCACCGCCCCGTGGCCGTAGGCGTTGGCCTTGACCAGCCCGGCAAAGCGGCAGCCCTGGGGCAGCATGGCGCGCAGGGCCCGGTAATTATGCTCCAGGGCATCCAAATCAATTTCCGCCCAGGTGCGAAGTTGTCTTCTGTCTATCATAACAATCCCTCTTTTATAACCGGCCCTTGGTTTTCGGGGTCAGCTTTTTACAAAGTCGGTACACTCACACGCAATTACACGAAAGCCATCCACCCGCACTTCTCCCCGCACCAGATTCCGGGTGGTCGGTTCAAACCACAAGGTGACCTCCCGCCCCTCCCCCGGCTTTCTGCCGGGGTCACCACAGTCCACCCGGAGCAGGGTTTCTTCCTCCTCCAGGGAGCAGGCGGTGATATAACCGCCCCGGGCGGCCTCCACCATGGCGGAAAATGCCCCCAGAGGGGTGAGGCCCTG
>CAUFAM010000013.1 GCA_959022875.1 uncultured Oscillospiraceae bacterium
TGGATGCGCAGCTGGATGGAGGCCAGGAACTCCTCGTGGGCGGCGGAGCGGGCGGCCATCTCCTCCTCGATCTCCTTGTAGCCCACAGGGTCCAGATAGCGCAGGGACAGGTCCTCCAGCTCCCACTTCAGCTTCTGCATACCTAAGCGGTGAGCCAGAGGGGCGTAGATCTCCATGGTCTCCAGGCTCTTCTCCCGCTGCTTCTTGGGGGACTGGTACTCCATGGTGCGCATGTTGTGAAGCCGGTCGCACACCTTGATGAGGATGACCCGGATGTCACGGCTCATGGCAATGAGCATCTTGCGCAGATTTTCCATCTGCTCCTCTTCCTTGGTGACGTACTGCACCCTCGTCAGCTTGGTGACGCCCTCCACCAGCTCAGCCACCGTGGGGCCGAACTTTTTAGCGATCTCCTCATGGGTGGAGGCAGTGTCCTCGATGCAGTCGTGAAGCAGAGCGGCAATGACGCTGTCCACGTCCAGCTCCAGGTCAGCCACAATCTCCGCCACGGCAATGGGGTGGATGATATAGGGCTCGCCGCTTTTGCGCAGCTGGCCGTGGTGGGAGGCGTCAGCGTAGGTAAAGGCGTCAAACAGCCGCTTGGTGTCCAGATTGGGCGTATAGGTGGCAACCTTTCGTTCCAGGGCGTGATAGCTCTCCAGAATGGGATCCATAAAATCACCTCGGTTGAATTAGGAAAATGAAGATTCGGTGGAGGAGCCCTCCTCCAGGGCCTGGCGCAGCCGCTTCAAAAGGGCGGAATCTTCCAGGTCCACCTTGCGCTCCACAGGGCGCAGGGTGATCTGAAGGCGGTCGGTGCGGTAGTTCAGGTAGATAAGGCCGCGCTCCTCCATCACCTTCAGGCACAGCATGGTGCGGGCGGGCACTTCCCGCTGGCGGCTGGACCGGGAGACGGCCCGGGCGATGCGCACTGGGGTGTCCTCCACCACATTGCCAGCGGCCCCCTGGCGCTCCAGCCACCGCCAGAGCCACACGAAATCGTCCCGGCTGGGAAGGAGCACCTGGGCCTCCTGAACGGAGAGAAACTCTCCCCGAACAAATTTCTCATAAATCGAGCGCTCCAGCTGGGCACGGGAGGGAACCACCCGCAGGTCCACCACCTGGAGCTGCAGGTCCCTCCGGCCCCGGAACTCATTGATCTGGGGATAAAAGACCAGATCCACCCGGCAGCCGGGATAGAGCCCCGTGTCCTGGGCGTCGGCGGAAAACCAGATGGCGTCCAGCCCCACGCCCCGGGCCTCCAGGCGCATTTTCAGGTGCCGCCCCCGGCCCACCTGGGACAGGGCGTGTACCTGGGCCCCCTGAAGAAGGAGGATGGGGCGGGGATTGCCGGTGCCGCAGGGCTCCAGCCGGTCCAAAGCCTCCACCGCGGGCACCGAGAGCATGTGCGGCTGGACGGCCATGTCTACCTCCAGCACGGAGGGCAGCTCCTCCCCCTGGCAGTTGTGGGCCAGGGTCTGGCGCAGGGCCTGGGCCAGGGCGGGGATATTCTCCTCCCGCACAGTAAAGCCGGCGGCCAGGGCGTGGCCTCCAAAGTTCTCCAGCAGATGGGAGCAGGAGGAGAGCAGTTCAAAGAGGTTGACGCCTCCCCAGGAGCGGCAGGAGCCCTTGCCCATCCCCTGGTCCAGGCAGATCATAAAGCAGGGACAGGCGTATTTTTCCGCCAAGCGGGAGGCAACAATACCCACCACACCCTGGTGCCACTGGCTGCCTGCCAGGATAATGGCCCCCTGCTGGGGCGTCTGGGTGAGATGGTGCACACACTGATGAAAAATATCGCTCTCCAGCCCCTGGCGCTCCCGGTTGAGCTCGCACAGCTCCATGGCCAGCTCATCAGCCCGGACGGGGTCCTGGGTGAGCAGCAGCTCCACGGCCACCTCCGCCCGGCCCAGACGGCCGGAGGCGTTGATGCGGGGGGCCAGGGTGTATCCCACGGACACGGAGGTGATAGCCTTGTCCTCTAGGCCCACACAGCGCAGAAGACTGGCCAGCCCCACCCGGCGCGGAGGATTGAGCCGCGCCAGTCCCAGGCTGACAATGGCCCGGTTTTCACCCGCCATGGGCATAACGTCAGCCACCGTGCCGATGGCGGCCAGGTCGCAGTATTGATCCAAAACGGCACCGGCCTCCTCCTGGCCAGCCACTGCCATGGCCAGCATGAGAGCCACACCTACTCCCGCCAGCCCTTTAAATGGATAGGGGCAGTCGGGGCGGTGGGGATCCACTACCGCAGCGGCGTTGGGAATGGCATCCTTACAGGTATGGTGGTCGGTAATGACCACGTCCATACCAAGGCGGAGGGCCAGCTCGGTCTCTTCCACGGCGGTGATGCCGCAGTCCACCGTGACGATAAGGCCCACGCCCTGCTGGGCAAGGGACTGCACCGCCTCCAGATTCAGACCGTACCCCTCCTCCAGGCGGCAGGGAATATAGGGCAGCACAGTGGCCCCCTGCTTCCGGAGAAAGTGGGTGAGCAGACAGGTAGAAGTAATGCCGTCCACATCGTAATCGCCATAGACGGCGATGGTTTCGCCCCGCTGAAGAGCCAGACGCACCCGCTGGGCGGCCCGGTCCATGTCCTTCATGAGATGGGGGGAGAGGATGGCCTCCCGGGCGGGCGAGAGAAGCTGCCGGGCCTTTTCCGGGTCGGTTATGCCCCGGGCCGAAAGAATCGCGGCCAAAAGGGAGCTGACGCCCGCCGCCTCCAGAGCAGCTTGCCCCTGGGGGCAGGGGGAGGCCACCTGCCAGTGTTTGTATTTCATTGGGCACACCCCCAGTCCGCGCTGCAAAAAGTAAGGTACAATACGGCATATTAACTTTTTTATTATAGCATAGAGCAAGGAAAACCTTCAAGATGAAATCCGGGGGCGCTTTTCTTTTTTCGGCTGGAGGGCGTTTGTGAAAAAAGAAGAAAACTGTTTCAGGCGAAATTTTGGAAAAATTACGGTTTTCGGGGCGGGGCCTCAAAACCAAAAAACGAGAGCAATCCAGAAATTTCCAGAAGTTACTAGGGAAAAGATCAAAAGAAAAGGAAAAAATAGGGAGGTTTTGTCTACTTTGTGGAGAAAAATGTAGCAAGCTAAACAATGAAAATCTTTCATAAACTAATTCAACCAATCAATGGAAAGCTAGCAAACCAGTGGAAAATTGAAATAGAGCACAAATAACTTTTTTGAAATGCCAAAGTTTTTGTTGATTTAACACAAAATGCGTGATATGATATGGGCAAGCGGGACGCCTCCGCAGAGGGGCCCTTGTGTTTGGAAAAACTTCTTCTTGGCGGTGATCGCCGTCAATTTGGGATGGGAGAAGCTGTGATGGGCACAAGGGAGCGGGAGCGTTTCGGAAGAAGCAACCGTAAGAGGAAAGAAGAAAGAGGGGTAACAATTTTATGGAAATTCTATTAAACCCGGTAACCGTATCGGTCCTGGTCCTGTGTGTGCTCAGCTTGCTGAAGCTGAACGTGCTGCTGGCCATGCTGATCGCCTGTGTGGTCGGCGGCCTTGTGGGTGGCATTCCCATTTACAGCGAGACCGAGTCCACCATTTTTGGTATCCTGACCGGCGGCTTTGCCGGTAACGCGACCACCGCCCTGGCTTACATCCTGCTGGGCACCTTCGCTACTGCCATTGCCACCACCGGCCTGGCCGACATCCTCTCCAAGAAGATGTCCAAGGTCATCGGCGGCAACAAGCTGGTTCTGCTGGGCATGATCACCATCATCGCCTGCCTGTCCCAGAACCTGATTCCCATTCACATTGCTTACATTCCCATCCTGATTCCCCCCATGCTGAGCATGATGAACAAGATGAAGCTGGACCGCCGCGCCGTGGCCTGTGCCCTGGCCTTCGGTCATAAGGCTCCTTACATCGCCATCCCCTTCGGCTTCGGCCTGATCTTCCAGGGCATCATTGCTGACAACCTGACTGCCAACGGCATGGAAGTGACCGTCAGCGACGTTACCGCTGCCAACTGGTCTCTGGGCGTGGCCATGTTCATCGGCCTGCTGATCGCCGTGTTCATCACCTACCGCAAGCCCCGTGAGTATCAGATGCTCCAGGCCGACACCTCCGCTTCCGACGCTATCAGCGAGAAGCTGGAGTACCGTCACTATGTGACCCTGGTCGCCATCGTGGTCGTGGTCGTGGTTCAGATCTTCAGCCAGGACCTGGCTCTGTCCGCTCTGGCCGGTATCATGGTCATGATCGTCTTCGGCGCCATCAAGTGGAACCAGATCGACGAGCAGCTGGCCGGCGGCGTGCAGCTGATGGGCCTGATCGCTTTCGTTATGCTGATTGCTGGCGGCTATGCCGACGTTATGAAGGCTACCGGCGGTGTTGAGGCTCTGGTTGAGGCTGGTATCCACGCCATGGGCGGCAGCAAGATCATTGCCGCTACCGTTATCACTCTGATCGGCCTGCTGGTCACCATGGGTATCGGCACCTCCTTCGGTACCGTTCCTGTTCTGGCCGTGCTGTTCGTGCCTCTGTGTGAGAGCATTGGCTTCTCCGCTTCTGCTACCATCCTGCTGATGTCCGCTGCTGCTGCTCTGGGTGACGCCGGCTCCCCCGCCTCCGATACCACCCTTGGCCCCACGTCCGGTCTGAGCGCCGACGGCCAGCACGATCACATCTGGGACACCTGCGTTCCCACTTTCCTGCACTTCAACATCCCCCTGATGATCTGCGCCATCGTTGTGGCTCAGTTCATCTAAAATCCATCCCGAATTAAGAAGCTCTGGTTCGGCGGGTTTTTCACGCTGAACCAGAGTTTCCGCTAATCCTATTTAGTCATACACATAACAACCATCATTTACCATCCGCACAACGGATCAAGGAAGGAGACATCACAGTCATGTATAATCCCAAAGAAGTAAAGCATATCGTCCTGGATGGGCATAGCCTCACCCTGGAAACCTTTGTCGCTGTGGCCCGTTACGGTGCCACCGTCGAGCTGGCCGATTCCGCTCTGGAAGCCATGAAGAAGTCCCGCGCCCTGGCTGAGAAGATTGCCGATGAGGGCCGTGTGGCCTATGGTATCACCACTGGTTTTGGTGATTTCCAGCGCGTGGCCGTCAGCAAGGAAATGAGCAACCAGCTGTCCACCAACCTGATCCTCAGTCACTGCACCGCCACTGGCGAGCCCTACGCCGAGGAAGTGGTGCGCGGCATGCTGCTGCTGCGGGCCAATGCCCTGTGCGTAGGCGTGTCCGGTGTGCGGCCTATCCTGGTGCAAATGATGATCGAGATGCTCAATAAGGGCGTCCATCCCGTGGTGCCTCAGAAGGGCTCCCTGGGTTCCTCCGGCGACCTGGCTCCTCTGGCTCACATGTCTCTGCCCCTGCTGGGCAAGGGCATGGCCATGTACAAGGGCGAGAAGATGACCGGCGCCGAGGCTATGGCCAAGGCCGGCATCCAGACCCTGGATACCCTGGTGAGCAAGGAAGGCCTGGGCCTGACCAACGGTACCTGCGCCATGACCTCCGTGGGCTCCCTGGCGCTGTATGACACCATCTGCGCCGCTCAGCTGGGCGACGTGATCGGCTCCCTGGCCTTCGAGGGCCTGACCGGTCTGCGCAACGCCTTTGACCCCCGTATCCACGCCGTCCGTGGCCAGAAGGGTCAGATGCTGGTGGCCAAGAACATGAAGATGCTGCTGGAGGGCTCCGAGATTCTGGACAACTGCCAGAACGACCGCGTGCAGGACGCCTACGCTCTGCGCTGCATTCCTCAGCTGCACGGCGCTGTCCGTGACGCTCTGGACTACGTCCTGGACAAGGTGGAGATTGAGCTCAACGCCGTGACCGATAACCCCCTGATGTTCCTGGAGGACGAGGCTGTTATCTCCGGCGGTAACTTCCACGGCGAGCCCATGGCGATCCCCTTCGATACTCTGGGCATTGCCTGCTCCGAGATTGCCGACGCTTCCGAGCGCCGCACCGAGCGTATGGTCAACGCCGCTCTGTCCAACGGCCTGACCCCCTTCCTCACCACCGAGGGCGGCGTGAACTCCGGCTACATGATCGTGCAGTATGCCGCCGCTTCCATGGTGTCTGAGAACAAGGTGTACGCTCACCCCGCTTCCGTGGATTCCATCCCCTCCTCCGCCAACCAGGAGGACATCGTGTCCATGGGTACCACCGCGGGCCGTAAGGCCGGCATGATCGTCCAGAACACCCTGTCTGTTCTGGCCCTGGAGCTGCTGACTGCCTGCCAGGCCATCGACATCCGCCGCCGCCTGAACACTCATGGCCAGGGCATCACCCCCCTGCATGAGGCTCTGTACAAGCACGTGCGTGAGAAGGTCGACTTCTTCGAGCTGGACCGTGAGATCTGGCCCGACATCGCCGAGGTGGAGAAGATGGTCCGCAGCGGCGAGCTGCTGGAGATCGTCAAGGAGTATATGCCTGACTTCCAGTAATCCAAAGCACAACATGCCCCCGGAGGGGAGGGACTCTGGCCCCTCTCCTCTGGGGGCTTCTATTTTCTGTGGAGGCGAGAACGCATGAAGGTAAACATTTTGCGGGCAAACCCGGCGGGAAACATTACCTTGTTTGTTCTGGATCCCGTCCCCAAGGCAGAACGTGCCCAGCTGGCGGGAAAGCTGATGGAACTCAAGCAGCTCCATGGAGAGCAGGTGGGTTTTCTCTGTCCCCCGGAAGAAGGATGCGCCGGGCGCATGGAGATGGCAGGCGGCGAGTTCTGCGGCAACGCCACCCGGGCCTTTGGCATGCTGATGGCCCGGGAGCAGGGCGGCTTGAGCCAGGTGCAGGTGGAGGTCAGCGGCTGTGACCACCCCGTCACGGTGGATGTGGATCTGAAAGCCGGCACTGCCCGTTCGGAGATGCCTCTTCCCCTGTGGGTTAAGGAGGTGCAGGCCGGCGGCACTGTCGGGAAACTGGTTCATCTGGGGGGCATTGCCCACCTGGTGGTGGAGAATGTAACGCCCAGCCAGGAGTATTTTGACCAGGCAGAACCGGTCTTTCAGGACATCTCCGGTCTGGACGCCTACGGCGTGATTTTCCTGGAGCCTGAGACGGGGAACATGACCCCGCTGGTGAAGGTCCCGGCTGCCAATACCCTGGTGTGGGAGGGCAGCTGTGGCTCCGGTTCCCTGGCCTGTGCGGTGGCCCAGAGCGAGGGATTGGACGAGGGAGAATTTGCCCGGGACTACATTCAGCCTGCCGGCGTGGTAAGAGCTACCGCTGTAAGACGGGGCGGAGCGGTGACTGCCGCCTATATCGGGGGTCCGGTGATTCTGGATGCACCCATTGAAGTAGAAGTATAAAAAACCCGGCCAGCGTCCTGCTGGCCGGGTTTTTGTCTTTAAATAAAGGGAAAGTTTTTTAAAGTTTGTTGGGACGTCTCCTGTTCCTGTTCCGGCTGGAGCCGGTCCAGCACCATCTGGTACCCGCCTGAGCCGTAGCGCAGCTCGGTGTTGATCCGGGTAATGGTGGAGTAACTGGTGGGCACCTTTTCCCGCACTCCGTCATAGGTGTAGCCCTTGGCCAGCAGTTCCGCGACTTGAAACCGCTGAGCAAAGGCGGTAAGCTCCTGCACGGTGAACAGGTCTCCAAAAAAGCGGTAGCACTCGTCAATATCCTGCAAGGTCAGGATTCCATGAAACAGCTGGTTAATTGCCTGACTGCGGTTATTATCGACGTTGGACATAGTGCATACGGCCTCCTCATCAAATAGATCAAAGTTATTTTAGCACAGATTAACAAAAATGTCACTTTAATTTATTAGCAGTGTCCAAAATCACTCCGGGCCGGGGCAAAGGTTACATGGGGCCGAATTTCTCCAGGGGCCACAATCCAAAGACCACCTTGCCCAGAATATAGTCCTCGTCAATGGGGCCGACCATATCGTGGCGGCTGTCGGTGGAGGCGTTGCGGTTGTCCCCCAGGACAAAGACAGAGCCTTCGGGGATGTCCCAATGGGTGTTATACATCATGGGGTTGGCGGGCAGGTACATTTCTTCTTTGATATAGGGCTCGTCCAGGGGCTCCCCGTCCACATAGACGGTGCCGGTGGAGTAGTCGATGTCTACGCTCTGGCCGCCGGTGGCAATGATCCGCTTGACAATGGCCTTGCTGTGCAGCAGCTGATCGGTGACCTGGTCGGTTTTATTGAGCACCACAATATCCCCCTGCTGGGGCTGGTAACCCAGAGACCAGATGAGCATCATCTCTCCGTCCTTCAGGGTGTTGTCCATGGAGTTGCCGTCTACCCTGGTCAGGCGGGCAAAGCAGTTAAACAGGACCACTGCCGCCAATACGCAGCCCATAAGCAGCTGCAGCCACTCAAACAGGTCGCTGCCCTTGCGCCGGGGCAGTTCCTCTTCCTGGGGCAGGTTGTTCAATTCATCCATCAATGGGGCCTCCTTGTGGGTATGAGGATAAGCGTATTATACCGGGTTCTGACGGGGAATGCACCCCGCTAAAGCTCCAGACAGGTGACACCGGCGGCGTCTCCCATCAGGGACTGCTCCCGCCGGTGGCAGGAGAAAAGCAGCAGCTGCTGTTCCTGGCCCAGCTCCCGCAGCAGCTCCAGGGCGGCCTTCAGGCGGCTCTCGTCAAAAGCGGACAGGGCGTCGTCCAGGAAGATGGGGGGAAGCTGAGGCAGGCACAGGCGGCAGATGGCCAGCCGGACAGCCAGGTAGAGCTGATCCGCCGTCCCCCTGGAGAGGTACAGGGCGCTGTGGGGGAGCAGGTCCTCCCTGCCCCGCACCGAGCCCTCCAGCTCCCGGTTCAGGCTGACGGACTGGTACTGTCCGCCGGTGAGCCTGGCCAGGTACTCCCCGGCCAGGCGGTTAAGCTCGGGGGAAAAGCGCTCCTGGAGCTGGGCGTTGGCCGCCTCCATGGTCTTCATAGCCAGTTCCAGGGCATCGTATTCCAGCGTCCGGCGGGAGAGCTGCTCGGAGAGGGCAGACAGCCGCTCGGAGAGGACGGCCTCCTCCCCCATGGACTTCACAGCGCCCTGAGCCTGGTTCAGGGCGGCACGCAGCCCCTCCAGGCGCAGGAGCACCTGCTCCAGAACCTGGGCAGTCTCCTGGGGAGAGCGCTGGGGCAGCGCCTGTCCAGACAAAAGCTCCGGGCCCTCTCCCAGGGCAGACAGCTTCCCACGGGCCCGGTTCAAGGTCTGTTGGGTCTGCTCCCACTGGCGGGCAGTATCCTCCAGCACCCGGCGGGTCTCCTCAGGGGTGTGCGGAGGGATGGGCAGAGCCAGGGCGGCATCCACTTCCCGGCCCCCTTGGGCGGCCAGGTCCTCCACCCGGCGGCGGCGCTCCTCCAGCCGTTCCCGGGCGGCGGCGCGCTCGTGGTCCAGGTTCAAGGCCCGGGACAGGGCGGCGGAGCAGCCAAATTCATTTTGGACCTCCGGGGCAAAGGAGTGGACAAAGCGGAGAATGTCTGTCCAACTGTTTTCCCGGCGGGCCTTCCGGTCGTTGAGGGTGCCCCGGATGGTCTTGGCCTGCTGGGCGGCCTGCTGGGCACGCTGGCAGCGGGCGGTGTAGTCTCGGACCAGGGCAGAGAGTTCCTCTTTCGACTGAACCTGATAGCGCTCATATACCGTCTGGAGGGCATGGCTGCCCTGTTTGCGCCGAACCAGAGCGTAGCCCCCAAACAGAGCCAGGAGCACTGCCAGAAGGGGGAGGCCGTAAGAGAACCACCAGGCGCTGGGGTATATCCCGTTACAGATGGAGAAGTAGACCTGGTAGGAGACCACCAGGGCGGCGACCAGGACAAAGGAGCAAATGCCCCGCAGCGTCCAGGCCTTGGCTTTGGCCTGGGCCTGTTCCCCGGTGCGTACCTGGCGCTCCACCTGCTGTCCGGCCTCTTCCCCGGTGAGCCCGGCAAAGCGCTCGTCCTGGGCGGCAATCTGGGCCTGGACATAGTCCTCTTCCGCCTGGTGGAGGGCCTCCTCCCCGGATTTGATTTCCTCGTCCAATACCTTCAGATACTGAAGCTCCCCCTGGGCCCGCTTCAAAAGCTCCTTTTCCGGCAGGGAACCCCAGCGCTCCGACTCGTGCTCCAGGGCCTCCAGCTGCTGGCGGGCGGAGGTGAGAGCCTGGGCGGCCTGGGTGTAGCGCAGATCCAGCTCCCGCTTGGTGCGCTGGGCGTGGAGGGCCTGTTCCTGCTGAAGGCGCAGCTTTTCCTCCTCCAGGGCGCGGGCTTGCTGCTCCAGTTTGGAAATTTCCTCTTCCAGGGACTTGCGGGCCAGAGCTTGATGGATGTTCTGCTCCTGCTGGAGCTGATCCCGCTGCCCCTCCAGGGCCCGGACCTCATCCTCCAGCTGCTGCTCCCGCTCAGAGGCGGCGTTCAGCGCCTCCAGTTCCAAGCGTACCTGGGCGATTTCCCCCTCCAGCCGGGGAATCTCCCCCACGCTCTTATTGACCTTGCGCTGGTTGAGCCAGCCTTTCAGGCGGCTTTGCACCTGGGAAAAGGAGACCTCCTCCTCCCCGGTGGTGACCAGGGCGGCAATGCGCCGCTCCAGCTCCGGGGCGGCGGTGAGGGATAGTCCTCCCGCCCCCAGAAAGGCCGAGCGGGAGAAGACGGACAGACCTACTCCGGTGAGCTGCTCCCCGCAGTTGGCGGCGGTGAGCTCGGGCACCGGCTCCTCGGTGCCGGTGTAGACGGCGGAAAAGGAGCCGAAGGGGGTGTTCCCCCGGGGGCCCCGGCGGATGGTGATGTCCCGGCCCTGCCACTCCAGGCGCATCTCCCCTTCCATGGGGGCGCCGGACCAGGGCTGATAGCGGTTTTTGTCGGCCAGATAGCCCTTCTTGTCCCGGTCCCGGGTGTCAATACCGTAGAGCATGGCCTTCCAGAAGGCCGCCCAGGTGGACTTGCCCCCCTCGTTGGGGGCGTAGATAAGATTGAGCCCATCCTTGGGCTCCAGATGGGCCTTGTTAAGCTTGCCAAAGGTGGCAGTCATGGAAATGAGCTTCATAGATGGCCCTCCTCTCCGTTTTCCAGGGCGGCCAGGCCGTAGCGGGTACACAGCTGATAGAGGGGGTTATCCGGCTCTGCCTGACATTTTTCCCACATGGCGCGCAGGAAAAGGCCGGTGAGGGAGTCCTCCTCCCGCCGCTGCCACAGGTCCTGAGGCAGGCGGGTGTGGTCCTGGAGGGTTAAGCCGTAGCAGAACGGGGCCAGGGTGCGCTCCAGGGCGGCCAGATCGGGCCGCTCCCCCTCCCCGGTGAGCAGGACGCGGAACATGTGCTGGGCGGCATCCTCCGGAAGGGCGTTTTGCACAGCCTGGGCAGCATCGGACACGCCGGTGACACCCACGGAGAGAATTTCATATTTCCGCTGGCACAGAGGGACAAAGCGGGCCTTCACATAGCCCGGTTCCGCCTCCACCAGGAGAACCCCCTTCTCCCCCGTTTCGTCAAACCCACGGCCCTCGGGGCAGCCGGGGTAGGCCCAGAAGGTCTCCCCCTCCCGCTGAAGGCCGCTGTACTGATGGATGTGTCCAAGGGCCAGATAGGTCAGGCCGCTGGCGGCAATCTCCTCCCGGGAGATGGGGCCGTAGCCGCTCTGGGGGGCCACATCCCCATGAAAGCAGCCCAGGTGGAGCCGCCCGTCCTGAGGGATGTTCAGCCCCTCCAGGGGGGAGCGCTCCTGATGGGGGGCGCAGAAGGCCCGCCCCCAGACGGTGCACCCCAGGCCGGGCAAATCCACCGATTCCAGCGCCTGGGACGAAAAGATGTGTACGTTGTCCGGCCAGGCAAGGCTGGCGTAGGGGCTGTGCTGAGACCATGGGTCGTGATTGCCCGGAGCGAGGAACACCGGGCAGGAAATAGAGCCCAGAGCCTCAGCCAGGGCCTGGGTGGTCTCCCGGTAGACGTGAGGGCCGTCCAGCAGGTCGCCGGAGAGCAGCACCAGATCTGCCCCCTCCGTCCGGGCCAGCTCGGCCAGGCGCCGGGGCAGCTGCCGCAGCTCGCTGCGCCGCTGGGCGGAGCGCTGGGGGCTCAGGCCGGAAAAGGGGCTGTCCAGATGGAAGTCCGCCCCGTGAATGATTTTTACCATACCATTACTCCTCGATGTCCGTCCGGCTTACCGCCACACACTTTTTCTTTTCCGTGTCGATGGTAAACAGGCACGCGT
>CAUFAM010000014.1 GCA_959022875.1 uncultured Oscillospiraceae bacterium
GGCATAGCGCAGCGCAGTAAGCTTTTCCCCCAGCTCCGCCAACTGGGGCCCCAGCTTAGCTACCGAGCGCACCACCCCCTCTGCTTCCGCAATCAGGTCGCAGGCGCCCCGGCTGTCCTCACCGCCCAGGAGGGAAAACTGCGCCTCCTGGATGGCCTCCATCAGCTTTCCGGCACTGCGCAGCATGGTTTTTCGGGCGTCCAGCTCCTCATCCTCGCCAGGCTTCAGCTCCGCCCGTTCCAGCTCCCGGATCTGATATTCCAGGGTGTCCACCCGGCGGGAGCGCTCGGCCTCGTCCATCTCCAGGGCGGAAATCTGCCTGCGCAGGGAAGCGACCTCGCCGTAGGCTTTTTGGTAATCCTCCAAGAGTCTCCCGGTTTTTCCGAACCGGTCCAGATAGCCCAGATGGGTCTCCGGATCCAGCAGCTGCTGGCCGTCGTGCTGGCCGTGGATATTCAGAAGCTGCCGCCCCAGCTGGCGCAGCTGGGCCACGGTAATGGGGCGGCCGTTGACCCGGCACACATTCCGTCCGTCTCCATGGAGCTCACGCTGGAGCATAAGCTCCTCGCCTAGGTTAGAAAACCCGTTTTCCTCCAGCCAGGCGATCGGCAGCGCCCCGGTAAAGCAGGCGGACACCAGAGCGCTTTTGGCCCCGGTACGGATGAGCTCCCGGCTGGTGCGCTCCCCCAAAACGGCCCCGATGGCGTCGATGACGATGGATTTTCCCGCACCCGTCTCACCGGTGAGCACATTGAAGCCTGGGTCAAAGGTAATGTCAGCCGACTGGATAATGGCAATATTTTCAATATGGAGCAGCGAAAGCATCTCCTCTTGCCTCCTTGTTCCCTGCCCGGCTTATTTCAGCAGCTTATGGATTTCCGCGCTGAACTGCTGGGCGGCGGCGTTGTCCCGCATGATCAAAATGCCCGTATCGTCTCCCGCCAGGCTGCCTACCATCCCCTCGATGTCCATTCCATCCAGGGCGGAACAGGCAGCTGAGGCCAGACCGGGCATGGTGCGCACCACCACCAGGTTTTGGGCCACATCGGCGGAGACCACACCCTCTTTGAAAATGGTGCGCAGCCGGGCGTCCACCGCTGCAGAGGGCTTACGCTCGGAGAGGGTATAACGGTAGCCGCCGGTCTTGGACAGCTCCTTGACCATGCGCAGCTCCTTAATGTCCCGGGAAATGGTTGCCTGGGTGGTGGAGAACCCCCGGGCCCTCAGCTCTTCCAGAAGCTGATCCTGGGTCTCCACATCCATGGACTGAATAATCTTAATGATCTCACCCTGACGCGCATTTTTCACGGAACCATCCCTCCTAATTTTTGATTGATAATTTCATAAAAGCTCCGGTCGGCCAGCCTGGCCAGCCGGGTGCAGTGTTCCGACTTGCTGATCTCCACCCGGTCTCCGCTGCTCAGGCGAACCGCCTTGCCGCCATCAACTGACAAGTATAAATACTTGCGGGTCGATTTTGGGATCTGAGCGGTGATGACCCGCCCGGAATTCAGCACCATAGCCCGGGCGGCCAGCTGATGGGCACAGACCGGAGTGATAATCATGCACTGGGAGGTGGGCTCCACAATGGGGCCGCCTGCGGACATGGAATAGGCGGTGGAGCCGGTGGGCGTGGAGATAATTACCCCGTCTCCCATGATGGTAGATACCTTCATATGGTCGGCCAGTACCTCCACCTCGGCCACCCGGGCCATGGAGCCCTTGGAGATGACCGCATCGTTGAGTGCCAGGTCCCGGCTGATCTCCCGGCTGCCCCGCATGACCCGCACATCCAGCATCATACGCTCTTCAATGGTAAACATGCCATGGGCCAGAGGGGCCAGCATGGACAGCTCTCCGCGCTCCAGCTCGGCCATAAACCCCACGCTGCCCATATTGACGCCCAGAATGGGTACCCTGTAAAGGACCGCGTCCCGGGCGGCATGGAGGATGGTACCATCTCCGCCAAAGCAGATGAGAAGATTTGCCGTGGGCAGTTCCTGCTCCATCACCGATAAATTGACCTGCTTGGGCAAATCCAGCCGGTCCCCTTTTTTGGGCTGAAAGGGCAGGCATAGCACGCTTTGTGCCCCGGCATGTTCCAGTACCCGCTTGGCCTCCAGCGCAGCCCGGAGCCCCCGGTCCCGGTAGGGGTTGGAGCTGAGGACAATCTTCATGCCTCCTCCTCCTTCCAGACACTGTGGGACTGCTCCACCAGGGCCTTCAAATCTCCCTCATAGGCGGGGCCCTCCCCTGCCCGAAGGTAACCTAAGTACTCAATGTTGCCCTCCGGGCCTTTAATTGGTGAAAAGGTAATATCCTTTACAGTAAATCCAGCACTTGCCGCATGGCCGAGGAAGTGCTCCAAAACCTCCAGGTGAACCTGGGGGTCACGCACCACACCATGCTTGCCCACCTTTTCCTTCCCCGCCTCAAACTGGGGCTTTACCAGGCACACCGCCTCACCACCCTCCTTCATGAGGGGGCGCAGCGCGGGCAAAATCAGATTCAGGGAGATGAAGGATACATCCACGGAAAAGAAGTCCAGTTCTTCCGGGATCTGCTCCCGGGTCAGATAGCGGGCATTGGTACGCTCCATACAGACCACCTGGGGGTGGGTGCGAAGACGCCAATCCAGCTGATTATATCCCACGTCCACGGCGTAGACCTTGCTGGCCCCATTCTGGAGCATACAGTCGGTGAATCCGCCGGTGGACGCGCCGATGTCGGCGCACACCGCCCCCTTCAGGGCAATGGGCCACAGGGACATGGCCTTTTCCAGTTTCAGGCCGCCGCGGCTCACATAGCGCAGCGCCTTTCCCCGGACCTCCAGCTGATCCTCAGGCTTTACCGGAGCCCCAGCCTTGGTCTGCTTCTGGCCATTTACATAGACGAGCCCCGCCATAATGACCGCCTGGGCCTTTTGACGGCTCTCCGCCAGTCCGCGCTGCGTCAGCGCCACATCCAGCCGCTCCTTAGCCATGTCCCAGCACCTCCCTTGCATGTTTTGCGATGCTCTCTCCATCCAGGGAGAGTTCCTTCTTCAGCAGCTCCGTCTTTCCGTGGTGCACAAAGCCCTCCCCACAGTTGAGCAGCTTCACCTTTGCAGAAATACACTCCTGCTCCAACAGGGCAGCCAGGCGCTGGCCCACGCAGCCATGGGCCGCCGCTTCCTCTGCCACCAACAGTCTACCGGTCTTCTGCACCGACCGGATAACTTCAGTACCATCAAGTGGTGTAAGCTGATTTAGCTTTACAACTTCCGCCTGGATTCCACTCTCAGCCAAAAGCTGGGCAGCCTCCAGAACCTGATTGATCTCCACCCCGTAGCTTACCAGGGTAATGTCTTTGCCCGGACGCAGTACGCTGGATGGCACTTCCCCGCAGCAGCCGGTATAGGCCCCTTCTCCGCCCCGGGGATAGCGCACCGCAACAGGGCCCTCCAGGTGCAGCACAGCCCGACGGAGCATCTCCTCCAGTTCTGCAAAACTGGCGGGGGCCAGAACGGTCATATAGGGGACGCTGTCCAGATAGGCCGCGTCAAAGACGCCGTGGTGGGTCTCCCCGTCTTCGCCGACCAGACCGGCCCGGTCTACACCCAACACCACATGGAGGTTGCTCAGTGCTACATCGTGCAGGAGCATGTCATAGCTGCGCTGAAGGAAGGTGGAATACACCGCGAAGACCGGCACTGCCCCCTCCTTTGCCATTCCCGCAGCCATGGAGACCGCGCAGCCCTCCGCAATCCCCACGTCAAAAAAGCGCTCCGGGAACCGCCGGGCAAAGCCCTCCAGCCCCGTCCCGCTGACCATAGCGGCGGTGATGGCACACACCCGGCCATCCTCCTCCGCCAAGCGGGTAAGGGTCTTGCCGAAGACCGCCGAGAAATTTTCGCCGCCCGGCTTTTTGGCCTTTCCGGTGATGGGATCAAAGGGTGACACCCCATGGAAGGCATCGGGATTCTCCTCCGCAGGTAGAAAGTCTTTTCCCTTAACAGTCTTTACATGGAGCAGGACCGGCTCATTCAGATCCCTGGCATAGCGGAGAATATCCGTCAGCTCCGCAAGGTTGTGTCCATCCACCGGCCCCAGATAGCGAAAGCCCATGTTTTCAAACATACTGCAGGGCAGCAGGCTCTGCTTGAGGGCCTGCTTGACCTTATGAATGACTTTATAGGCTGCCCGCCCAGGGGCAGTGGCCGCCATAAAATTCTGGTAATGCTTTTTAAAGGCCCGGTACTGGGGGCGCAGGCGCTGCCGTGCCAGATGGTCGGCCACGCCGCCTACATTTGGGGTAATGGACATGCCGTTGTCATTGAGGATGACCAGCATTTGCTCCCCGCACTCCCCCGCGTTGGACAATCCCTCATAGGCCAGTCCGCCGGTGAGGGCGCCGTCCCCGATGAGGGCGATGACCTTGTAGTTCTCTCCCGTCAAGCGCCGGGCCCGGGCCATTCCCAGGGCCACCGCCACGGAGTTGGAAGCGTGTCCGGCGATGAAGGCATCGTGGACACTTTCGGTGGGCTTGGGAAATCCGGCAATCCCGCCGTATTGACGTATCGTAGACATCTGCTCCCACCGGCCGGTAAGCATTTTATGGGGGTAGCACTGATGTCCCACATCAAAGACCAGCCGGTCCTTCGCCGTATCAAACACCCGGTGAATGGCCACCGTCAGCTCCACCGCCCCTAGGTTGGAAGCCAGATGTCCGCCCGTTTGGGACACCTGCTCCACCAGATCATGGCGCAGCTTTTTGCAAAGCTGGTTTGCCTCCTGATCGCTGATTCCATCCAGCAAAGGCCGTGTTTGTGTTTCTTCTCTCTTTGTCAAGGTATAACCCCTCACATCTCAATTCAGCTTAAGCATTCCTTACAAAATGACCGGTCCCGCCAGACCGATAATACTGCCCAGCACAGCCCCGGCAATCACCTGGGGCAGCGTGTGGCCAAGGCTCTCATTGAGCCGCTTGCAGTTTTTCAGCTCCTGGGGAACCTGATCCATATGCTCGATCATGTAATTGAGCACCTTGGCCTGTTCCCCGGCACAGCGGCGCACATTGCAGGCATCGTACATGACCACCAGGGCCATGGCAGCCGATAGGGAAAACATGGGATCCCGCCAGCCGCATACCTGTCCGATGGACATGGTAGCGGCGCAGACAAAGGCGGAATGGGAGCTGGGCATGTCACCGCTGCCCACCATCCGCTTTAGGTCTAGATTCCGGTTTGCCACAAAATGCAGCAGCGTCTTGATAACTTGAGCCACAAACCAGGCAAATATGGCCAGATCCAACGTAAGATTCCCCACCAGAAAACCGGTATGATCCATCGTTACCCCACTTTCTCTCCCAAAGGGAGTCCGCTATGGTTCATCCTGTCAACAATCAATTGGTGCGCTTGGCCAGTGACTGGGCCAGCCAAATGAGGAACGCCCCATTCTCAAAGCCGTCCAGGGCATGGCACGCTGGGTCAGTTCCTCCACCAGCGCCCGGCTCCCCTCCAGCCCAAGGGCAGTGACGAAGGTAGTTTTTTCGTTGGCGCGGTCGGAACCCACGTTCTTGCCCAGCTCCTCATCGGTGCTGGTGACGTCCAGAATGTCGTCCTGAACCTGGAAGGCCCGGCCCAGGGCCTGGGCGTACTCCCGCACCTTCTGCAGCTGCTCCTGGGTACCGCCTGCGGCAATGCACCCCAGCTCCGCTGCCGCGGAAATGAGTGCGCCCGTCTTCAGGCTCTGAAGCTGCTCCAGCTCCCCGCGGGTCATGGAACGCCCCTCCCCCGCCATATCCAGGGCCTGGCCGCCTACCATCCCTCCGGGGCCGGCGTTCCGGGCCAGGCAGGCCACCGCATCGACAATCCGCTGCAGGGGGAGCTCCGCCTTGGTAAGCTGCTCAAAGGCGGCGGTCAGCAGACCGTCTCCCGCCAGAATGGCCGTAGCTTCGCCATAGACCACATGGTTGGTGGGACGCCCACGGCGCAGCTGGTCGTCATCCATGGCGGGCAGGTCATCATGAATGAGGGAATAGGTATGGATCATCTCCAAAGCACAGGCAAAGGGCAGCGCTGCCTCAGGATCTCCGCCGCACATGCGGCACACCTCCAGGGCCAGAACCGGGCGGATCCGCTTCCCCCCGGCTAGAAGGGAATACTCCATCGCCTCCTGAAGATCGGCATAGCGCAGCTCGTCCCGGAACATACCAGCCAGGCGCTGCTCAACCATGGCCCGGTCGCGGGCCATTAACTCTGTAAAGTCTTTTTCCATGTCACTCAGCTCCCTGGAACGGTTCTTCCGTAATCTGGCCATCCTGGCCCTGGGTAAGAAGGGTTACCTTCTGCTCGGCTTCATCCAGCTGGGCGGTACACTCCCGCAGCAGCTTCGCCCCCTCCTCAAACAGCTTCATAGCCTCTTCCAAAGGGGCGTCTCCCCGCTCCAGCAGGCCAACGATCTCCTCCAGACGAGCCACAGAGCCCTCAAAATTCAGCTTCTTTTTCGCCATCCGGCCTCACTCCTCTTCGTTTGATCCTCCGCTGATCCGGCAGTCAAGCTGCCCGTCCGATACCTTCAGCGTAAAATGTTCTCCAGGTTGTCCATCCCGCACCGAGGCAATGACTCCGCCGCCGTCTTTCATGGCAATGGAATAGCCCCGGCCCAGCACTTTAAGCGGACTCATGGCGTCCAGAGCGGCACTGAGCTTGCCAAGCCTTTCCCGCTGGGAGGATACACTCCGCTCAAGCCCGTGTAGCAGGCGGCGGCTCTGGTAGTCCAGCAACAGTCGTTTGTCCTTAAAGTAGGCGCCCGGCTCCGTCATGGCCCGGCTGGTCCCCAGCCGGTTCAGGGTACGGCGGTTTTGCTCCAGGCGCTTGGCCACACTTCCCTGGAGGCGCTGGCCCAAAACAGCCAGGCTGCTTCTCATATCTTCCTGGTCCGGCACCGCCAGCTCAGCGGCATTGGAGGGCGTGGAAGCCCGCAGATCCGCCACAAAATCGGAGATGGTTACATCGGGCTCGTGACCCACAGCGGAAATTACCGGGATCTCTGAGTGGTAAATGGCCCGGGCCACCACTTCTTCATTAAAGGCCCACAGATCCTCCATGGAGCCGCCGCCCCGGCCAGTGATGATAAGCTGCGCCACTGCGTTCTCGTTGGCCCAGCGAATGGCAGCGGCAATTTCCTCTGCCGCTCCTGCCCCCTGGACCCGCACCGGGAGAACTCTCACCTGTGCCATGGGCCACCTGGCCCGGAGGATCCGGATCATGTCCCGTACCGCCGCTCCTGCCGGAGAGGTGATCAGGGCAATGGTATTGGGGAATACGGGAATAGGCTTTTTGTGTGCAGGGTCAAAAAGGCCCTCCCGGGAGAGTTTTTCTTTTAACTGCTCGAAAGCCAGGTACAGATCCCCTACCCCCTCTGGGGTTAGGCGGGAACAGTAGAGCTGATACTGGCCGTCCCTGGGAAAAACGGTGACCCGTCCGGCGGCAATGACCTGCATGCCGTTTTCCGGGCGAAACCGCAGAGAGGCCGCATCCCCCCGGAACATCACGCACCGCAGACTCCCCTCCCGGTCTTTCAGGGAAAAATAGTGGTGCCCGGAGGGGTACATCTTATAGTTGGACAGCTCCCCCCGCACCAGCAGGCCGGACAGCAGCCGGTCCTGATCCATAAAACCCTTGATATACTGGCTCACCTGGGAGGGGCTGAGAATGGGGGCAGAACGGTTCATGTTCCCGCCCTCCCCGCCTGAAGCGCGCGCCAGGTAAGGATTGCGGTGCCCATGGCGTTGTCGGTGGAATACTGGGGTTGGGCAAAGAGGGCCTGGCATCGCTCAAGCATAGCCGCCCTCAGCTGCCGGTTGGAGGCCACACCGCCGGAGCAGAGCACGGGCAGGCCAGGCCAGCGCTTCCGGGCCTCCTGGGTGGCCCGCACCACCACGTCAGCAATGGTATCCAAGGTAAAGCGGGCTACATTCCCAGGTGTCTGACCGGAGGCAGCCCGTTTTTTTATCTGATTTTCAATTCCGGACAGGGAGAACGTCAGCTCGTTGAGCTTTACACGATAGTGTTCACTGGCATCTCCCTGGTCATACAGAGCGTCCAGGGCCTTGCCGGCCGGAAATTGCAGTCCCAACAGCACACCGGCGCGGTCAATGAGCTGCCCGGCGGAGATGTCACTGGTTCCCCCCACCGCTTCGGCCCGCACACTCACGCCATCCGGCTCAACATATAAAAGCTCCGTGGTCCCCCCGGACAGATGCCAGGCCAGGAACGGAGCGTCCAGAAGGTCCATCCGGCCGGCGGACCAGGCAGCCGCAGCCAGATGTCCCTGTTGATGGGAATGTTCAAAAAAAGGTACCCCAAGGGTACTGGCCAGCCCCTCTCCCTGAGAAGCTCCGGCCAGGAAGCAGGGCATGTAGGAGCCCTCTACCGCCCGGGGGCGGGTGCTGGCCCCCACGGCCTCAATGGCCGTCAGGTGTCCCCCCTGCTCCAGCGTGCGGAACAGCTCGGGCAGCTGACGGACATGCTGAAACAGGGCCTCGCTCTGGCGAAGGCCCAGTTCCCTCGGCCGCACCGTCAGCAGACGGCCCGCATTGACCCCCTCCCGGCCGTCAAAGACGGCCACAGAAGTGGTATAGTTACTGGTATCCAGTCCCAAAACGGCCATGGTCACATCTCCGTTTCAGACTTGGCCTCTTCCTGCTTCGGGGTAGCCTCCTCCGGTGCAGAAACGCTGCCCTGGCATTCACTGCGCACGAAGGTGCCCAGAATTCCGTTGAGGAAGGACACGACCTCCTGAGGCTCATAATTCTTGGCAATCTCCACGGCCTCATTGATGGCGGCAGCGTTGGGCACGTCGGGCATATAGAGTACCTCATACATGGCAGTACGCATGATGGCCGAGGCCATACGGGGAATCCGGGCAAAGGACCAGCCCTTGGAGTAGCGGCTGATGCAGTCGTCCAGCTCGGGGCCGTGGAAAAATACCCCCTGAACCAGCTCCCGGATATACTTCTCCTGCTTTTCGTTGGGATACTGGGAATAGAGGGGCATATCCTCTGCCAGTTCCTTGAACCGCTCATGGGTCAGCTGGCTGTCCAGCAGCTCCTGGGCGCTCTGGTTGCCAAAGCTCAGGGAAAAAATCATATGTACCGCAATCTCACGGGCATTGCTTCTTGTCATATTCGGTATCCTCCCGCCCTGCATCCGGGCTGTGATAGTATTCTGGTGTATCATCCACTATTATATACATGAATATACAAAAAAGGAACCCCTAATTTATAATTTTCCTTTTTCTTCCCGATAAAAAAAGACCGCCGAAGCGGTCCTTTTTTATCAATAATAGAATTTGTGTCCGCCCAGCACAGCGGCAAACTCCCGGTTGCGGGAGGCCCAGCTGTTGGAACTGGAGTCAAAATACAGTGCGCCGTCGGTCTCAGCTACCTCGCCGCCGTCCAGCACCAGCTTTGCAGCAATGATGCTGCTCTGGTTGGGCGTACGGTTGGCAAGCGCGCCGGACTTATAGGTGCTGAACTGGTTTTTCTGAGCCAGAACACCCTGGACGGTATTGGGATAAGCGGGGCTGGCCACCCGGTTCATCACCACATTGCCCACGGCCATCTGCCCTTCCAGGGGCTGATTGCCGCTCTCGGCGTAAATCACCCGGGACAGCCAGAAGAGATCCTCCTGATCGTAGTAGCTGTCGCCGGACTGGATGCCGCCGCTGCCCCGGGTAATACGGATGGTGCCGGTAGCACCATCCCAGGTGAGCTTGGCATCAAAGGCCTCTACCACCGCCGCGAGGGGAACTGTCACCTTGTTGTTTACCATCTGAACACCCTCGGGAAGGTAGAGATAGCGGCCGTTGGCCACCAGATAGAGCTGACCCACTTTGGCAGTCAGGGTCAGACGGCTGGAGGTCACCTTGGCGGTGGAACCATCCCAGCTGATTTGCACGCTGGAATCCAGGGCCTGAGCCATGGAGGCCAGCGCAACGTAGGTAACGCCATTTTTTTGGAACTTACCCAGATTGGTAGGAGCCGCCACACCGTCAATGAACAGTGTCTGGTCTCCGGCAACTGCCTGCTGCTGTTCTTCCGCCTGAGCTTGCTCCTCGAGAGAAGCCCGTTCGGAGACCTCGGCATTCCCCAGCTTTCCTCCGCCGATGTATTCCATCGACTCGTAGGAAGCCTGGGATTCAGTGTCAAGCGCGTCCTCAGCAAGGACAGCGCTCTCCTCCTCTGCCAGCAGGGCAGCGGACTGCTGGGGGGCAGTCGACGCGCCCATCAGGAGGAGTAAGGCAAACGCACACAGGGGCACGAAAAAAAGCTTGCGTACTATTTGTCTTCACTCCTTTACTTTGATTTTTTACAAATTGGTGACACGCAAAAGCAACTGTTGTTACTTTTGTTACCACATTGTAACCAATCTGGGCAGTCAAAACAAGGGCAAAATTGCCCATAAATAATTGTCGGCACTTGTGCATTTTATATAATATATTCAAGAATAAGCGGATTTCGCCAAATTTTGCTGGTTTATCGACATATTATGTGAACTTACTTTCCCAGCAAAAAGCGTCCGTCTCCCGGCTGACGCTGCCGAAAGACGGACGCTGTTTAAAGCCTATTAAATTCCCCGGTTGAGGGTTTTGCGCAGGCGGATTTTTCCCTCCAGAGCCTGGTCGATCAGGGAGAGGAACTTCTCCCGATCCTCCGGCAGTCCCCCCTTCAGGGGCAGGTAATTGGAGGCATGGTTGCTGGTAAAGTGCAGAGGGTTCACGTCCAGCAGCTCGATCAGCAGACGGCACTCCTCCAGAATGTGGTCGGGAGAACACACCTCAAAACGTCCTGCCAGTACATCCTCCCCCAGCGGGGTACCCTTGGCGGGGGCAAAGGTCATGGCGGACAGATGGCGGGGCTTCATCTCGTTGATGATCCGGGCGGTGGAGCGGATATGTTCCTCCCAGTCGCCTCCCTCTCCCCTGGCTCCGGTCATGCCCAGAATGACGGTGACCCACAGGTCAATGCCCGCCTCCACCAGCCGCTGCCCGGCCAGAAGCATCTCCTGTGCGGTAACGCCCTTATGAATAAACTTGAGAACCGTATCGCTGCCGCTCTCCACGCCCAGATAGGCCCGGGACAGCCCGGCCTCATGGAGTGCCTTAAGCTCCTGGGGTGTTTTGGCCAGGGTGCTCCGGGGCCCGGCGTAGAGGGTTACCTTCTCCAAATGCGGGAAGGTCTCATAAAGCTTATGAAGTACCCGGAGCAGATCCTCCGTTTTCATAATGATGGCATCCCCATCCATCAGGAACACCCGCTCAAGGCCGGGGCCGTAGTAGTCCCGGGCCATATCAATGTCCTCTAAGATCTCTTCCACAGGCCGCAGGCGGAATTTCTTCTCCTTATACATCCCGCAGAAGGTACACCGATTGTTGGAACAGCCGATGGTACACTGGAGCAGGTAACTCTTCCACTCCCCCGGCGGCCGGTACAGCAGGTCGCTGTCATAACGCATGTTCATCCATCCTTTCTCAGGGCAGGTCGATGTACTGCCCTTCCCGCATAACCTTGCGGATGTTCTTTTCCACCTTGCTCCGGGGCAGCATGACCTCATGTCCGCAGCCCTGGCAGCGGATTTTAAAGTCCATACCCACTCGGAGAACCAGCCACTCCTGGCTGCCGCAGGGATGGGCTTTCTTCATTTTTAATATGTCGTTTACATGGACATCCATACCAGTTCCTCCAAGATCATTCTGCCTACATTATAATATGGTATTTTTGCCCTTGTCAACGGCGGCCCCCGGTATAAAGTAAGGGCTCCCGGCTTTTGCCGGGAGCCCGCAGGTTATAAGAAACCAAAAACCAAACTTCTTTGACAGGGTTGGAATGGCTCCGCTTTTTAGCCCTTCACCAGAGCGGCGGTGTCCATAGCGATCATGAGCTCCTCGTTGGTGGGGATGTTCCCAAACACATGGTGCCATGTGTTTGGGGGCCCTTGGATTTCAATGCTCGGGCGAACTGAATTCGCCCTGCGCAAATTGCCGCGGTGCGGCAATTTTCCGGTCATCCCCGACAAAACCGCTTTATTCTTAGCCCTTCACCAGAGCGGCGGTGTCCATAGCGATCATGAGCTCCTCGTTGGTG
>CAUFAM010000015.1 GCA_959022875.1 uncultured Oscillospiraceae bacterium
CGTTTTAACCTTTCTATGATTGAAATATTGTTTCGCTGCTCGTTGGCGTTGCCCTCGGAGAAGGAGAGCACTCTGCGGCTCTGGAAGAGGGCGAAGAGGAGGGCGGCCAGGGCCCCGGCAAGTCCGATCCAGAAGAATTGATCCATGGTTTTACACGCTCCTTAACGCTGCCGGAAGTCATAATAACCAAATAATATGCCGTTCCGGCTGGATTATATGTGAATATTTTACCACAATCTAGAAGAAATGCAAGAACAGAATGAACTCCCGTAAAATATCAGGCACTTTACCCCCCGGCCTTTGAAATAGAAAGAAAAAAATAGCCTGTGCAAAAAATTATTCAGAATAGAAAAAAGCCCCCTCCGCCGGGAGGGGGCTTTAGTGCAAATAGACAAAGGCTCAGGTTCTGCGCCAGGCGGTGGGGCTGAAGAGAATAAGGATGGGGAAAATCTCCAGACGTCCGGCGATCATGCACAGGGACATCACGCCCTTGGACAGGGCGGAGAAGGAGGAGAAGTTGCCCGTGGGGCCGATGAGCTCCAGACCGGGGCCCACGTTGCTCACGCAGGTGAGGGAGGCGCTGAAGGAGACGGCAAAGGTGTTTCCGTCCAGGGAAATGATCAGGGCAGCGCCGAAGACCAGCAGAACATACCCGCCCACAAAGACCAGCAGGGAGTGGAGGGTGTCCTCGCCCACCACCTTTCCGTCCAGCTTGACCACCTCCACCGCACGGGGGTGGGTGACCCGGTGCAGCTCCCGGCGGATGGAGCGCAGCAGCACCAGAATACGGGAACACTTGATGCCGCCGCCGGTAGACCCCGCGCAGGCACCGCAGAACATGATCAGAATGAGGATCATCTGGGAGAACTTGGGCCAGAGCACATAGTCCGCCGTGGCAAATCCGGTGGTGGAGATGATGGAGGCCACCTGGAACACGGCGTAGCGCAGGCTTTCCCACACGCTGGTGTAGAGGCCCAGGTTGGCAAAGGTAATCAGGCCCGTGGCAAGCAGCACCACGATGCAGAAAAAGCGCAGCTCATCGCTCCCCAGGGCCTCCTTCCACCGGCGGGTGAGCAGGAGGAAGTAGACGGCAAAGTTCAGGGAGAAGAGGAGGATGAACACGGTAATGATCATCTCAATGGCCACGCTGCCGTAAGCGCCCACGCTGGCGTTGCGGTTGGAGAAGCCGCCGGTGCCGGCGGAGGAGAAAGCGTGGATGAAACAGTCGTAGAGGGGCATGCCTGCCAGCTTCAAACACACGATCTCCAGGGCGGTGAGGGCAAAGTACATGCTGTACAGGATTTTGGAGGTCTGGGACTGCTTGGGCACCAGCTTGGAAAAGACGGGGCCGGGGGTTTCCGCCTGGGTGAGATAATGGGAGCGGATGCCCATGGTAGGTACGATTGCAGTGGCCAGCACCAGCACGCCCATGCCCCCCAGCCAGTGGGTGAAGGAACGCCAGAAGAGGATGCCCTTGGGCAGGGATTCAATGTCCGTCAGGATGGAGGCACCGGTGGTGGTAAAGCCGGAGCAGGACTCAAAGATGCAGTCCATGGGGGTGGCAAAATAGCCGCAGAACAGGAAGGGCAGGGAGCCGGCAAGTCCGGTGATGATCCAGATCAGGCCCACGGAAATAAAGCCTTCCCGGGTAAAGAACTGCCGGTTGTGGCAGGGGAGGGCGGACAGCCCCAGGCCGCACAGGGCCATAATGGCGATGGTCAGCAGAAAGGGGGTAGGGTCCTCCCGGTATAAAAGGGCCACCATCAGCGGCAGCACCAGGGCCACAGACTCCACCAGAAGAATCCGGCCCACCAGCTTCAAGACCAGTTTAATGTTCATGCCCCAGTGCCTCCTGAGGGGACCACAAAGCCCGAGTCATCCTCATAGATGTCGTTCAGGTCCAGAATGCCGCCCCCGCGGGCAATGATGATGACGGAATCATCTTCCTGAAGATAAGAGGAGCCTTCGGGGATGATGATTTCGCTGCCCCGGACGATGACGGCCAGCAGAACCTCCGGCTTAAGCCGCAGATCCTTCAGGGGGGTGCCCAGGTGGTGGGTGTTGGGGCCCACGGTAAACTCCATGGCCTCCGCCGCGCCGTCGGCAATGCGGTGCAGGGAGTTCATAACGCTGCCCTGGGAATTTTCCATCCCGCGCACCCGGTGGAGGATGTGGGAGGCGGTGATGAATTTGGGGGAGATCACGCTGTCCAGACCCAGGGAGCGGACAATGCCGGCGTAGTTCTGGCGGTTACACTTGGTGACCACCTTGGGAAGTCCCTTCTGCATGGCGTACAGGGAGATGATGAGGTTGTCCTCGTCCCGGTCGGTGAGGGCCACGAAGGCATCGGAGTTGGCAAAATTCTCCGAGTCCAGCACCTCCGAGTCGGTTCCGTCCCCGCAGATGACCACCGCGGAGGGGAAGCGCTCGCTGATCAGGCGGCAGCGATCCTCGCAGCGCTCTATGATTTTGAAGCGGATGCCTGCCGAGGAGAGAAGCTTGGCCAGATACATGGAGACCTTGCCTCCGCCTACCAGGAAGACCTGCTTCACCTTGGGGGCGTAGCGGCCCAGCAGATGGAAAAACTGATCGAGACCATCGGGCTGTCCCACCAAGTAGAGCTTGTCACCGCTCTGGGGGACATAGGAGCCGTTTGGAATAAAGACCTTGCCGTCCCGGTCGGCTGCGCAGAACAGCAGCGAGAGCTTTTTGACCTGGGGGGAGAGGGTGTGGATGGGCTTGCCCACCAGGAAGTCACCCTCCTGCAGGCGCACACCCATCAGCTCCACACGGCCCCGGCAGAAGGTCTCGATGTTGGCGGCGGCAGGGAAGCGCAGCAGACGGAAAATCTCAATGGCGGTGGCGTTTTCGGGGTTGATGACCATGTCGATTTTCAGATTGCGGCGCAACTCGGCCAGACTGCTGGTGTACTCGGGGTTACGGATGCGGGCGATGGTATAACCGGCGCCCAGGCTTTTGGCAGTGAGGCAGCAGACCATGTTCACCTCGTCAGAGTTAGTGGCGGCTACCAGCAGGTCGGCATTGCCTACTCCGGCTTCCCGCAGGGAGGCGATGGACACACCGTTGCCCCGGACAGTCATGATGTCCAGCTGGTCTCCCGCACGGCGCAGAATCGCCTCGCTTTGGTCCACAATGGTGATGTTGTGCTCCTCAAGCACCAACTGTTCGGCCAGGGAGAAGCCCACCTTTCCGCAGCCTACAATTACGATATCCATCTCTCAGGAAATCCTTTCTATCTTAAATTAAATTGTGGGATGATGTATTAAACGGTCCACTCACCATGGACGATCCCAACCAGCATCCACCCGGAATCCTCCAGGGTGAAGACCAGCTTCAGGGAAGACCAATCGAGACCGTCGTTTTGAGGGTCGGCGCTGGGCAGACAGAAGTCCACAAAGCGGCAGCCGGGGTATTCCTCGGTGAGGTTTTCCAGGGCATTGCCGGTGGTGATGATTTGATCTACCCCGATGACGGTGGCCTGTGTGTAGTCAGTGTTGTACACATACCGGGCAAAATACTGCTCCATGGTCATCTTGATGGGATTGCCCCGGCCATCCTCAAATCCCCAGGTGTACAGGTTCTTGTCTTTGGAGAGAGCTTGTACTTGGGCGGGGGTAAAGGTGAGGTCAGAATCAAAGTTTACGGTGGAATAGGGGGTGAAGGTAACGCCCCGGGTGGGATGAACATATTTGGAGAGGGTTGAGTAGTCCTTCTGCCGCAGGGCCTGATTGACGATGCAGGCGGTGTTGAGAAGAGGGAAGTTATCCCCGGGGATGGGGGTGGCCGAGCTGGAACCGGAAGAGGAAGACGCGGAGCCGGAACCGGAGCCGGAGCCAGCCGGCTCCAGGTTGGTAAAGGTCATGGTGCCAACGTCTGCGGTGGCGTGCTTTTCGAAAGTCCAGTCGATGGGAACCAGTACACCGATCAGCAGGCCGATGAGCAGACAGAGAATACAGGGAAAAAGCAGGGAACGTTTCATGGTTTGCCTCCTAGTAGGGGGTAAAAGGGAAAAAATCCCGTTGTTGTCTGATAGGGTGACCATTATTATACAATAAGACAGTCCTATATGCAAGTATTCCCTCAAAATGCATAGAAGATCTGAACACGAGTGGGAGTTTCCTTGTGAAAATAGAAAAGTTGTGGTATGCTTAGGACAAATTCAACCCCCCTTCGGGGCGGAGAGACAGGAGGCAGAGCCATGAACGAGCAGCAGCGTGACAGACAGTTTCATATCCAGTGTGCCCGGGGCGAGGTGGGGCACTACTGTATTCTTCCCGGGGATCCGGGCCGGTGTGAGGCCATTGCAAAGTACTTTGACGAGCCGGTGCATGTCCAGTCCAACCGGGAGTACACCACCTATACGGGAAAGCTCCTGGGGGAGAAGGTAAGCGTAGTCTCCACGGGCATTGGCGGCCCCTCGGCGGCCATCGCCATGGAGGAGCTGTGCAACATCGGGGTGCACACCTTCATCCGGGTGGGCACCTGCGGGGGCATCGAGCTGGGGGTGCAGAGCGGCGATGTGGTGGTGGCCACCGGTGCCGTCCGTATGGAGGGCACCAGCCGGGAGTATGCCCCCATCGAGTGGCCTGCCGTCCCGGATTTTCAGGTGACCTGCGCCCTGGCGACCGCCTGCCAGCGCATGGGCCTGTCCTGGCACGCGGGGGTGGTCCAGTGCAAGGATTCCTTCTACGGCCAGCATTCTCCCGGCCGTATGCCGGTGAGCGGGGAGCTGCTGGCAAAGTGGGAGGCCTGGAAGCGCCTGGGGGTGCTGGCCAGCGAGATGGAGTCCGCCGCCCTCTTTGCCGTGGCCGCCTCCCGGCGGGTGCGGTGCGGCTCGGTGTTCCATGTGATCTGGAACCAGGAGCGGGAGAAGGCGGGGCTTGACCAGAAGGAGTCCCACGACACCGACGCCGCCATCCGGGCGGGGGTGGAGGCCCTGAAGCTGCTCATCCTGAAGGATCTGGAGAAATAATCCACCATGGGAGCCTGAACAGGCTCCCATTTTCTTAAGAAAATAATTATTGACAAACAATAATTTGCTTGGTATGCTCAAGGTGAAATTATTGTTTCTCGATAATTTGGAGGGCGCTATGAAACAGAAACTTTGGATGGTTCCCGCCGGGGCGGCATTGGGCCTTGGGTGTGGCGGATTGGTACTTACCTTGGGGGGCGGGAATTTGAAGAGCCTGTCCGCTCCCTTCTTCGTCCTGGGGGAGGGGCTGCGCAGGCTGTCGCTGTCCGGATTCTGGGGCAATCTGGCGGCCTGGGGGATCGTGCTGCTGCTGTCGGCGCTGCCCCTGCTGGCTTTGGTTCTGATGGGAGGGCAGCGCCGGGCAGTGGACGAGTGGCTGCTGGGGCTCATGTCCCCGGTGCTGCTGGTGAGCCTGTGGCTGCTGGTCAATCCCACCCACCTGGACTGGATGGTGCGGGATTTTTTCCCGGTGGCTGCCGGCTGGACGCTGCTGTCCCTGGGCCTTGCCTTTGTGGCGCTGAAGCTGCTGCGGTTCCTGGACGGGGCGCCCCGGGAGAAGCTGGCCCGGGCCTTTGAGGGGCTGCTCTATGTCTGCGCGGGCCTCACCGCCTTTGCCGCGGCCTATGGCCAGGTGCTCAATGGGGCCGGGCAGTGGGCCCAGGTGGTGGAGGGCAACACCGACCCGGGAAGCCTGACCCCGCTGATCATCACGCTTCTTTGTGTGCTGAATGCCGCTCCGGGCCTGCTGTCCGCGCTGACCATGGCCTGGGGAGCGGTTCTGGCCGGGGAGCTGGGCCGGGAGGACTTTGGGGAGGAAGGGGTGGCCCTGTGTGAGCGCACCGCCCTGGCCTGCCGCACGGTGGCCCAGGCCACGGTGATGCTGGCGGTGTCCGGGAACCTCATCCAGCTGGCCCTGCTGGAGAAGCTGCACACCACCCACTTCTCCCTGACGCTGCCCCTGTTCTCCCTGGGCCTTTCGGCGGGGCTTATGCTTCTGTGCCGCCTGCTTCAGCGGGGGCGGGAGCTTCAGGAAGACAACGATTCGATTATATAAGGAAGTGGAGCTATGGCCATCCGGGTCATGTTGGGGGATCTGTTGAAGCAGCGGAGGATGACGTCCAAGGAGCTGTGTGCCAAGGTGGGCATTACCGAGGCCAACCTGTCCATCCTCCGCTCGGGCAAGGCCAGCGGTGTGCGGTTTCATACTATCAACAAGATCTGCTACTATTTAAACTGTGACGTGGGGGACATCCTGCGTTTTGACGGACGATTGGAGGACGGCAATGAAGAACCTTTGGAGTAAGAAATGGCGCCGGGTGCTGGTGGTGCTGGTGGTCTGCGCCGCCTTTGCCCTGGCTCTTGGCGCCGACGGGCAGCTGGCCAGACCGGAGCAGCAGGCCGTGGAGGGGGATCGGTTTATCGGCTTCCAGCTGGTCTATGAGCGCATGCCCGGGGAGTGGGAAGAGGTCACCCGAGATTACTCAAACTGGGTGGAGTACGGGTCGGAGACGGTGCAGCTGGACGGCATTGGCAGCGTCAGCTTTCCCCGGAAAATCCTCATCGGGACCTATGACGAGGAAAATGGCCGCTATGTGTTCCCCGGCCTTGAGGGCCGCAACTGCTTTTTGTGCGTCCGGGAGGGGGAGGACGGGGGCCAGTACTATACCGGCTATACCGACATGGCCAATGTGCATACCAAGGTAGGCAATGGCGAACATTCCATCAGCGGCACGGTGTACTTTGGCCCTCCCCTGGACGACACCAACTGGAACACCGAGCACTATGACTACGCCTGGAGGGCCTACCGGGTCTATCAGATGGACGACGGCACCGTCTACCTGGACGGCAGCGGCAACAGCTACGGCGGGGTGGGGGGCTTTGGCTTTTCCACCAAGGAGAGCTATACCGAGACGGTGGACGGGGAGGAGAAAACCACCTCCTTTGAGGTGTCGGTGAATGTGGAGTCGGTGGAGCGGGTGCGGGAAATTTCCGTCACCTGGTTTGACGGGGACAACCGCCAGGTGGCCCAGCGCACCATTCCCATGGAGGACGTGGGCAGGTACGGGCTCACTCTGGAGCGGCCCCAGGGGGCCGTGTGGGCCCTGGTGGCGGAGACAGACCGCCTGGGCAATGTGAAGCGAAGCTCCTATACACTCCTTGAGGAAGCAGTGGTTCATAGCCTGGTCCGCCTGGATGAGCAGGGCATGGGAGCGTATTCTTCCCTGACGCTGAAGTAGATAGGAAAAACGGGAGATGGGTGCGTCCCATCTCCCGTTTCTTATGAGAAAGTGTGTCCCCGGGGCCATGTCCCGGGGCGTTATTCAGCCGGTAGCCCGCCCCCCATACGGTTTCGATGATCCTGGGGTGGGCGGGGTCGTCCTCGATCTTGTCCCGTACCCGGCCAATGTGGACGGTGACCGTGGCGCTGTCCCCCACATAGTCATAGCCCCAGATGGTCTCAAAGAGCTTTTCCTTGGAAAAGACCATGTTGGGGTGCTCGGCCAGATACTGGAGCAGGGAAAACTCCCGGTTGGGCATTTTGATCTCCTGCTCCCCCTTAAAGACCCGGCGGCTCTGGGGGAAGATGCGCACATCCCCGGCGGTGATAACCTCCTGCTCCTCGTGGGCGGTGCCGGTGAGGCGGGCGTAGCGGCTGAGGTGGGCCTTTACCCGGGCCACCAGCTCGGCGGGGTCAAAGGGCTTTGCAATGTAGTCGTCCGCCCCCAGGCCAAGGCCCCGGATCTTGTCCACCAGCTCTGTGCGGGCGGTGACCATGAGGATGGGCACGTCCACCTTGTCCCGGATCATGCGGCATACGTCATAGCCGTTGCAGCCGGGGAGCATGAGATCCAGAAGGATCAGGGCGTACTGGCCGGTGAGGGCCTCGGTGACGGCCAGCTGGCCGTTTCCCACCACGGTGACCTCAAAGCCCTCCAGCTCCAGATAGTCCTGCTCCAGCATGGAGATGGAGGGGTCGTCCTCGGCGATGAGCAGTTTTGTCATGTAGATTCACTCTCCTGTCTGGGTAGGGCGATGTCAAAGACCAGCCCATTGTCATGGTGGGCGCGCACGGTACCCCCGTGTGCTTCCACAATGCATTTCACAATGTAAAGCCCCAGGCCGCTGCCCTCGCCGTTTTTGCTGCTGCGGGCCTGATCCTCCCGCCAGAACTGTTCAAACAGGTGGGGCAGGGATTCTTCTGAAACGCCCTGGCCGTTGTCGGCAAAGCGCACGCACTCCATGTTCCCCTGCCGCCAGACGGTGAGGGTCAGGCAAAGAGGGTCGGCCTGGGCGTAGCGCAGGGCGTTGTCCTTCAGGTTGTTCAAAACCCGGAAAAATTGTTCCTGATCCAGCTGTACCGGGTGGGCGCTGGGGAAAATGTGGGTTTCCAGCCTTCCCCCCGTCTGCTCCAGCTCCATGGCGGCTTCGTTGGCAAAGCGGCCCACAAAGTCCCCTAAATCCCCCGGCTGGAGGAACATGGGCAGGTTTCCCGTCTCCAGCTTGGAGAAGTAAAACAGCCTCTGGAGCAGTACGTCCATTTCGCAGGACTTCTGGTAGGCGATGTCCAGGTAGCGCCCCTGCTTTTCCGGGGTGTTGGCCACCCCGTCCCGCAGGCCCTTGATGTACCCCTTCACGCTGGTGAGGGGGGTACGCAGGTCGTGGGAGATGCCCGCCACCAGGTCGGTGCGGGCCCGCTCATAGGCGGCGGTCTTCTCCTGCTCGGCCAGCAGGTGCTCCTGCATGTGGTTGAAGGCGGCGCACACGGCGGAGAATTCATTGCGTCCCCCGTAGTCCACCGGCTGGGAGAAGTCCCCCTCCTCCACCCTTCGGGCGGCCTGGGCCAGGGCGTCCACGGGCTTGAGGAGCTTTTTCACCTGGCGGCTGGTAAACAGCAGGCTGAACAGCACGATGACCACCATGGCCACCGCCCCGCTGATGAGCATGGACAGTACGGCGATCTCACCCGGCTGCCGGGGCGTGCCCAGAAACAGAGTGGTAGGCGGCTGGGAGAGGGAGACCACGGTGTATCCGTCCTGCTTTACCCCCACCATGGTTCCCCCTGGGTTTTGCACAATGAGGGGGGAGGACTGATCCCAGCGGGTGCGCTCTCCCGCCTCCCGGTAAAACCGGGACTGGGCGGGGTTCAGGGAAGAAAAGATGGGCCGGTCCCCCAAAGAGACCTGAAGACTGAAGCCGATTTCCTGAAGCTGCCGGTTAAGCTCCGGCCAGTCGTGGTAGCGGGCGGCGTCGCTCTGGAGGAGCACCTGGGCCTGGGCGGCCTCTTCGCTGACCTGAGAGATGGACTGGTGCTGGTAATTGTCCGCGATGAAGTGGGTGGCAATGCTGCTTACTGCCAGCATAGCCACCAGCGCCACCAGAACGGATATGGTGTTGTAAATAAAAAGCTGGCGCTTAATTCCCATAAACTTCCCTCCGGACCGGGCGGATGGCGCTATGTATACAACCTGATTTTAGCGGAAAAGTATGACGAAAGGGGGGAGAGAATCTAAACATTTTCCAAACTTTCGTTGGATTTGTTCTCCTGGGCGCCCAGCAGGCGCACCCCAAAGCCGTTGACCTCCACCAGCTCGTCGGCAGGGATGAGGAAGTATTTTCTGCCGTCAATCACCCGTGTCTCCACCAGGTAGCTCTGCTCCGGGGGGACGGCAATGGTGGCCTGGGAGCTTTTCACCTGGAACTTGCCGCTGTCGATGAGGTTGGCGGGGTTGAGAGCGGCGTCCTTGCCAAACTGCTGGGCGCACTGCTCCTCAAAGGCATCAATGCGCGCCTCGGGAATGCCGCAGTCCCGGAGAATGGCGCTCACCGCCCCGGTGCCCACGGTGAGGGGCTCCGGGTCCCGGGACTCCTTGTGCTCCACGATCCGGTCCCGCAGCTGCTCGTGGACGGCCTGCATGACCTCCAGACTGCACGTCTCCTCCAAGGCGTCGGACAGGGCGGTCTGGAAGGCCTCCTTCTGGTCGGCAGGAGACATGGGGGGCTGGGTGCGGAAGATCGCGTCGATGACCTCCTGGTGGATGAGGTCGGTCTTGCGGGTGTAGAAGAGGGCGTTATAGATGTTGGCGCTGCGCTGGTCAAAGGCGGGGAAGAGAAAACCCAGCTCCGGGGCAGCCACGATCTGTCCGGGGGCTCGGGTGTGGAACTTGTTTTCCCCTGCCACAAAGCCCAGCTCCGCCTTGCCGCTTTTCACCGGGCAGATGCAGCACACAAAGTAGGAGAAGACGGTCTCCGAGCCGTCAGACAGCTCCTCGTCGTCCGCTCCCTTGCCGGGCACATCGTAGCGGTCGTGGGCCAGAAGGATGAGGTAGTTCTCCTCCAACTCCAGGGAGTCGATGATCTTCTGATAGAGAGCCTGGCGCAGCTCCCCGTCCTTCAGACGGCAGGCGCGAAGCTGGGAGAGGAGCCGGTGCTCCTCGCTGTCGGCCACCTGCTGGGTGGTGAATACGATGTCCAGAAGGTTGCGGCCCAGGGTGCCGGACAGGGACTTTTTCAAAAGCCCCAGATACTTCTCCACCTCCTCCTGGGTCATCAGGCCCAGGGACTCGTCCAGGTTGGAAATAACTTCCTTTTTTGTATTCACATAGCAGCCGTACACCCGGCTGATGGCGCTCTTGTCCGGGCGGAACCGGCGGCGCAGCTCGCTTAATTCTTTTTGATTCATGATAAGCCTCACTTTTCTTGGGGACGGCTGGAAGGCGGTCCCGGGGATATTCAGCAAAGTTTATCATAGCATAGTGGGGGGAGTTTGTCATGGGCAAGTTTTGCAGGAACGGGCGGAACCCTGACGAAGGAGCGCGCCTAAGTTGAACGGGAGCGGGAAGAGCGGCGCTGGGGGAATTCATGAAAAATGGATTAAATCGAGCGTATCCCCCTTGTGCCGTGGACCGGAATGGGATAGAATAGGGACAGCAAGCGGGAATACCGCAAAAAGGAGGTTTTTCCATGGATTTTAAAGATACGCTGGATACGTTAAAGGATAAGGCCGTGGATCTTGCCCAGGCCGGTGTGGCCCAGTCCAAGCGTCTGGCTGAGATTGCCAGACTGAAAATGGCCAATATGTCTGAGGAAGACGCAATGAAGCGGGCCTATATCGAAATTGGCCGGCTCTATTATGCCGAGCAGGGGGCCGCGCCCGACGGCGCCTATGCCGCCGCCTGTGAGCGCATTACCGCTGCCAAGGCCGCCATTGAGACCAACAAGGAGCGCATCGCCCAGCTCAAGCAGCCCGGCGACCCCGCTGAGGACGAGATCGTGGCCGAGTACGCAGAGGTTTCCGAGGAAGAGACTCCCTGTGAGGCCTGCGCGGAGGAGATTTCTGCCCAGAAGCCCGAGCAGGCTCCCCAGGCTGAGGACGAGCCCAAGGAATAACAAATGTTTGGCAAAAACCGCTCTTTGGAGCGGTTTTTGTGCGTTTTTGGCAGCTTGCATGGGCATGAAACAGGCGCTTGTGCAAAGACTAAGAAAAAACTTGAGAGAAGCGTCGAAACATGCTACCATGAACCTTAGCCGGAGGGTTTGAGAAGAACCGTTCCGGTATGAAAAAAGGAGTGTGGCATTATGCTGTTTGTAGAATACCCAAAGTGTACCACCTGCCAGAAGGCCAAAAAATTCCTGGACGACCACGGGACGGTCTATGAGGATCGGCACATCAAGGAGCAAAATCCCACCGCCCAGGAGCTGCGGGCCTGGTGGGAGAAGAGCGGACTGCCGCTGAAAAAATTTTTCAACACCTCCGGCCTTCAGTATAAGGCCCTGGGGCTGAAGGACAA
>CAUFAM010000016.1 GCA_959022875.1 uncultured Oscillospiraceae bacterium
GGTGCAGCCGAAGCCCATGAGCATGGGGATAAAGGCCTTGCCGCTCAGGCCAAACCGGCGCAGCAGCCGGTCCATGATGAAGGCCGCCCGGGACATATAGCCCGAGTCCTCCAAAAAGGACAAGAACAAAAACAGCAGGGCGATCTGGGGCAGGAAGGTGAGCACGCCGCCCACACCTGCAATGATGCCGTCACAGATGAGGGAGACCAGCACATGAGAGACGCCCAGATTGGTCAGTGCGGCGCCCAGCCAGGATCCGAACAGGCCGATCCCCTCCCCCACCAGGTCAGACAGCCAGGAGCCGAAGGGGCCAAAGGTGATGACAAACATCACCAGCATGGTGCACAGGAACAGGGGGATGGCAAAGATGCGGTGGGTAACCACCTTGTCAATTCTCTCCGTCAGGGTGAGGGTGCCGGGCTGCTGTCCCTTCGTTACCGAGGCGGCAACCACCTTTTCGATGTACTGGTAGCGGCTGTCGGCAATGAGGGTCTCCCGGTCGCCCAGGTCGCTGGAGTTTTCGT
This sequence comes from uncultured Oscillospiraceae bacterium, assembly GCA_959022875.1. Lineage (GTDB taxonomy): Bacteria > Bacillota > Clostridia > Oscillospirales > Oscillospiraceae > Lawsonibacter. The sequence goes on from CAUFAM010000016.1 coordinate 525, forward strand.
ACTCGGCCACAATGGCATTGAGCTGCTGCTGAACGCTGGGGGGAAGGTGCAGGGCCTCTGTCACCACCTCGTCTCCCTCCAGCAGCTTGATAGAGGCCCAGTGGGCGGGGAGATTGGCGGCATAGGCGTAGTCGTGGATAAGCTCGCCCATGCGGTGGTGGATGTCGTGGGTGTAGTCGTCATAGAGGTCGTCGGGCTCTACGGTAAAGCCCAGGTGCATCTGCCGGTGGGCGGTGTGGAGCAGCTGCTCCAGCCCCTCTCCGGTCCGGGCGGTGATGGGCACCACGGGGATGCCCAGCTCCTTGGACAGACGGGCCACATCGATGCGGTCGCCCCGCTTTTCCACCTCGTCCATAAAGTTCAGAGCCAGGACGGTGGGCCGCTCCAGCTCCAGCAGCTGGACGGTGAGATAGAGGTTTCGTTCCAGATTGGTGGCGTCCACAATGTCAATGACGCAGTCGGGCGCCTCTCCGATGATAAAGTCCCGGGCCACGATCTCCTCCATGGAGTAGGGAGACAGGGAGTAGATGCCGGGCAGATCCACCACGGTGAGCTCCTTGTCCCCCAGGTGGGCGGTGCCTTCCTTCTTCTCCACGGTGACCCCCGGCCAGTTGCCCACGTACTGGTTGGAGCCGGTGAGGGCGTTGAAGAGGGTGGTCTTGCCGCAGTTGGGGTTGCCGGCCAGGGCAATGCGCATGGGGCGGTTGTCGTGGGCGGCGGGGTCGTACTTGGAGCCGTGGGCCTCCAGCTCGTGGACGTGGTCGCTCATCTGCCGGCGGGCCACCTCGGGGTCGGGAATGTGGCGGGTCATGGCATTGCGGGCGGAGTGGGGGGTGCGCCGGGGCTGGCCCATGGTGATCTGGGCGGCGTCTGCTTTGCGCAGGGACAGCTCATAGCCCCGAAGACTGACCTCCAGAGGGTCGCCCAGGGGGGCCACCTTGGTGACGGTGACCTGGGTGCCGGGGGTAAGCCCCATGTCCACCAGACGGCGCTTCACTGCCCCCGACTGGTTGCCCACCGAGAGAATGGTACCGCTCTGGCCCGGCTTTAAATCGTTTAATGTACTGGATGAGGAGCGCTTTTCCATAAATAATCGTCTCCGATGCACAGATTGCGCGTATGCGTACCCTGCTATTTTAGCGGATCACCCTTGATTTTTCAAGGGATTTCCCACTGCAAACAGGAAGAAAACAGGGGAAATATTCCACATAAACGGGGCCTTTTGTGGAGAAATTGCACACAAAGGGGGCTGCGAAGACAAAAAAACGCCCGGAGCCTCGAGGCTCCGGGCGAGAGAATCAACCGTCCAATCGGGCGGCCAGCTCCTCCATGTAGTTGGCGGGGGCGTTTTCAATCTGGCCTGCGTCAAAGGCAGTGGCCAGAGTGGGGTCCATGGGCAGCTTGGCCAGCACGGGCACCTCCAGCTCGGCCGCCACCTGATCCAGGTGGCTCTCGCCGAAGATGGCGTGGCGCTTGCCGCAGTCGGGGCACTGGAAGTAGCTGTAATTCTCCACCAGGCCCAGGACGGGAATGTCCATCATCTTGGCCATGTTCACCGCCTTGGTGACGATCATGGACACCAGATCCTGAGGAGAGGTGACCACGATGACGCCGTCCACGGGCAGGGACTGGAACACGGTGAGGGGCACGTCGCCCGTTCCCGGAGGCATATCCACAAACATATAGTCCACATCGCCCCACACCACGTCCTGCCAGAACTGGGTGACCACCCCGGCGATGACGGGACCGCGCCAGATGACGGGGTCGGTCTCGTTGGCGGTGAGCAGGTTCAGGGACATGAGCTTGATGCCTCCGGCGGTGACGGCGGGGTCAATGCCGGCGTCGGTGCCGGTGGCCTTCTGGTGGATGCCAAAGGCGGTGGGGATGGAGGGGCCGGTAATGTCGGCGTCCAGAATGGCCACCTTGCGGCCCTTCTTGGCCATGGCCACCGCCAGAGAGGCGGTGACGGTGCTCTTGCCTACGCCGCCCTTGCCGCTGACCACGGCAATGACCCGCTTGATGCTGGACATGGCGTTGGCGGGGACACGCATGTCCCGGGAGGAACAGTCAGCGCTGCAGCTGGAGCAATCGTGGGTACAATTTTCAGACATAATAGGACATCTCCTTATTTTGATGACGGAACTATGAGAAAAACGGATCTCAGCGCACCAGGGTATTTTCGGTGGGCGCCTCGTCCCGGGTCTCCTGGGAGGAAAAATAGTAGGAAAGAATATCGGCGGCCATCGCACCCAGCTCAGAGCCGCTGCCGCCCCGCTGGACCACCAGGGCCATGGCCACTTCCGGGTCATTATAGGGGGCAAAGCACACAAAGACCGCGTTGGCCTCCACCTGGCCGTCTACCTGGGCCGAGCCGGTTTTGGCGCCTACCCGGAAGGGCAGGTCCACAAAGTGCTGGCTGACGGAGCCCTTGGTGGTCAGGGCCAGCATACCGGCCTTCACCGCTTCCAGGTTTTCGTCCTGAATCTCGATGGTGCTGAGAAGCTCCGGCTGCTTGGCGTAGAGCACCTGGGAGAAATCGCTGGATTTGACCTCTTTGAGCAGGTGGGTGGCGTTCCGGGAGCCGCCGTTGACCAGGGTGGCAATGTAGTTGGCCAGCTGGATGGGGGTAAACTGGCTGCTTTCCTGGCCGATGGCCACGGAGAGGACACTGCCCTCGTACCAGGTGCCGCCCATGGACTCGGTATATTCCGGGCTGGCCATGACGCCGGGGCTCTCCGTCAGCTCCAGGCCGGTCTTCTGCCCCAGACCGAAGCGGGTGGCGTAGTCTACCAGAGTGTCGATGCCAAGCTCCCGGCCTACCTCATAGAAGAAGTAGTTGCAGGAGACCTCAATGGCCTCGCTGACGTTGATGGAGCCGTGGTTGCCCCCGTTGGTGTTGTAGATCCAGCACCGGGGCTGGGGGCTGGAGTAGTATTTATAGATGCCCTCGTCCTTAATCTCCGTGGTAGGGGTGATGAGTCCCTCCTCCAGTCCGGCGATGGCCGTGACCATTTTGAAGGTGGAGCCGGGGGCAAAAGTGCCCTGGAGGGCCCGGTTATAAAGGGGTTCCAGCGGGTCGGCGGCGTACTCGTTGAAGTTGGAATTATATTTGGCCGGGTCAAAGGTGGGATAGGAGGCGCAGGCCAGCACCTCGGAGGTGTCCACGTCCAGAATGACGCAGGCTCCGCCGCCCACCGCCTCATCCACATCGATTTGGGGAATGGCGGTGGCCAGGGTATTTTCCACATAGGCCTGGAGGTTGATGTCCAGGGTCAGCGCCACGTTATCTCCCGGCTCCGGCTCTTCCAGCCAGGTTTCCGAGACAATTTTACCCGAGGTGTTGCGTTCCACCGTCCGAACGCCCGAGGTTCCCCGCAGGTAGGACTCAAAGGCCTGTTCCACCCCGCCCCGGCCCACATTGTCGTTGAGGGAGTAGTCGGGCACTCCGTCTCCGTCCAGATCCAGAGAGGTGTAGTACTCCACCTCCCCGGAATAGATGGGGGTCACCTGGCCCAGCAGGTGGGCGGCATAGGTGGTGTGGTACTGGCGCACGGTGGTGGGCTCAATGACCACGCCGGTGAGGGAGTGCTCCTTTACCTGGGTAATAAAGTCAATGTCCACGTCCTGGGCATAGACATACTCGTTGGCCACATAGGCCCCGCTGGAGCGCAGGTTCAGTTCATAGAGGATGCCGGCCAGGTCTCTGGCGTCCTGAGCGGACATGTCGCCGATGTTCAAAACCGGGACCGTTTGACCTGAGTCCTCCTCCACGGCCCCCTCCCCCTGAATATCCCAGGCCTCACACATCTTTCCCAGCAGTTCAAGGGCTGTGGGCAGGGCGTCGGAGTCCTCCTCCTGGGAGGTGTCAGCGGGCTGAGACAGGTCCTTACCGGTAAAGAAGGCCTTAATCTTGTCCCAGAGGCCCGGCTCCGGCGCGGCGGCGGGCTCTTCTCCCTCCGCGGGCTCTTCCGGGGTCTTGGTGGGATCCTCAATCCAGCCGTAATAGACGGCCAGCCGCCCCAGTCGGGTGAGGGACACCACCGTGTTCCCCTCCTCATCGGTGGAGGTGGTGTAATAGGGATCATCGGTGGTAAAGGTAAAGGGATCAGACCGGGAGATGGGCAGGTTGTCCGTCCACTCCACCCCCTCCTCCCTGGAAATGTCCATGAGGGAGAGGAGAATCCGGTTTCGGTCGTCCTTCATGAGAGAGGTGTCAAGAGAGACCTGGTAGACCACCTTGTTGGATACCAGTACCTGGCCGTTCCGGTCCAGGATCTGGCCCCGGGCGGCCTCTACCGACTCCTGTTCGGCAATCTTGTTCTGGGCCTGCCGGGCGTATTCCTGGCCGTTGTTGATCTGAAGATCATAGAGAGTGGTGCCCATGCCGGTAAGCATGAGGGCCAGCAGCAGCACCATGACCAGGGCGCGGCGGTGAAACTGTTTGGGGTTCATGAAAAGCCTCCTTTCCAGAGGGGCAATGGGAAACGGGAACCATTAGGCCAGCTTGTTTCCGCCGACCTTGTTGAAAATGGCCCGGAACAGCAGCCAGATCAGGGGCGTCCAGACCAGGGAATAGAAAAATTCCGGTACGGCCACCTGAAGCATGTCAGGCAGCTGGGCGGAGTGGACCAGCAGCCCCCGCCCTAAACGCAGGGCATCCAGGGCACACAGTACTCCCGCCGAACAGATGAGGCAGCCGGGGAAGGACTGGCTGAGGGCATATTGGGAGAGCGCCCCCATGAGCATCCCCGCCAGTGCCATTCCAAAGACCAAACCGCCGAAGTCGCCGGGGTAGGTGAGCTCCCACAACAGGCCAACTCCAATTCCAAAGCCGGTACCGGCATAGGCCCCCTCCAGAACGGCCACCGCCGCCACCGCCAGAGGCAGCAGCATGGGGGAAATTCCGCCCAGGGGGTATCGGGGGAGAATGTAGGCGTCCAGCAGCCAGACGGGCAGCAGGCCCAGGCTGTAAATGAACCACTTGTGGAAGAGGTCGCGTCGTGTCATGTGAGCGCCCCCTTATTCCACGATGGTGAAGTCCTTGATGACAAAGACCTCGATGAGGGAATCCAGCTTGGCCAGAGGGGCAACCACCGCGTAGCGGGACTGGCCGGAGGGGTCGGTAAACACGCCCTCCACCTGGCCGACCACCAGGCCGGAGGGGAAAATGTCCCCCTTGCCCGAGGTGACCACCTCGTCCCCGGAGACCAGCTGGGCTCCCTCGGGGAGGTAGTTGAGCTTCAGCTTGCCCTGGGCCATGAGGGCAAAATCGCCCTCCAGCACCCCGGCGCTATATGTGCGGGTGACAATGCCGCCCATCTCCGTGTCTGTGTTGATGACGGTGGACACCGAGGACCAGTTATAGCCCACCTCTGCCACCACGCCCACCAATACGCCGGTTTCTGTGATGACGCAGTCCCCTACCTCGATGCCGGCAGAGGAGCCCTTGCTCAGGGAGAGGAAAGACTCCCAGTTGGAGGTGGAACGGGCGGTGACCCGGGCGGACTCAAAGACAAAGTCCCGGCGCTTTTCCTGCAAATCCAGCAGAGAACGAAGCTGCTCATTTTCCCGGCTGGCCTCCTGGCCCTGGCGCACCGCGTCCTCCAGCTCGGCCACCTGTTTGCGCAGACTGTCCAGCTCATCCTGGAGTTCGCCATAGTGGAACACATAGGTATAGACCCCTTCTGCCCATCCGGCCACGGTGGAAATGGCCCCGCGGACAGGGGCGGTCACCGTGTTGGCCAGGTTGGAGAGAGGGTCGGTATTTCCTCCAAAAAAGGCGGAGCCTACCCCAATGAGAATGGACAGCAGCAGGGCAATAATCAGCAGGAGGATTCCGTTTTTGCGCAGAAAATCTTTCACAGCTTAAAGCTCCTTTTTTTCGGCCAAAGCCAGAACATCGACACCAAAATCGGCTAAAATCCGGCCCAGGCGGCACACAGGCAGTCCTACAACATTGTAATAGTCCCCGGAGATCCCCTCCACCAGGGTGCAGCCGTAGCCCTGGATGCCGTAGGAGCCGGCCTTGTCCATGGGCTCGCCGGTGGAGACATAGTGGTCGATGTCGTCCCGGGTGAGAGGGCGGAAGCGGACGGCGGTGGCCTCATGCTGGGTGACCGACCGGCCCTGCCAGCAGACGGTGAGGCCGGAGTAGACGGTGTGCTCCCGGCCGGAGAGGGCTTGGAGCATCCGGACGGCGTCGTCCCGGTCGTGGGGCTTGCCCAGCACCGTGCCGTCCACCGCTACCACCGTATCCGCGGCGATAATCAGGGCATCCGGGTTTCCGACGGTAATTTCCGCCGCCTTCTGCCGGGAGAGCTCCTCCACCAGATGCTCGGGGGTGAGATTGGGGTCGGCGCGCTCCTCCCCTTTGGCGGGGATGACGTCAAAGTGGGAAATTCCCATCCGCTCCAGCAGCTCCCGCCGCCGGGGGGATTGGGAGGCTAAGATGATACGCATGGCTTCAGCCCTCCATCTGGGCGTCGTCCGGGCCGCCGGACAGGGTGCCGCTGACCCGGATGGCATGGCCCCAGAACATCTCGCCGTCCTCAAACCAGAAGGTGAAGCCCCCCTGGTCGTCCACCTGAATGGCGTCCAGCTCCATACGGGCGATAAAGTCCTCGGGGGTGATTTCTTCCGGAGCCTCATTTTCCTCTTCCCCGTCCTGGGCCCACTGGTTGGCCAGGTCGGTGAGCTGCCCGGCGGCAAAGGTGCGCACCCGCTCATCCCAGCTCTGGGCGTCGGCAAGCAGGGCCCGGGCGGTGTCCTGGGCGGCCTTCATGGCCTCGGGCTCCCCCTTGTCAAAGTCCAGGCGGACCTTCCCGTCCAGCCAGTCCAGCTCGGCCTCGTACCAGCCCACCTGGCGGTTGAGAACAAAGGTGCCAAGCCCCTCCGCATAGGTGCTCTCCGGCTTTTTCTGCTGCTCCAAAATGGCCTTCAGGTCCGGGTCAAAGGCGGGCTGGGGCAAATCCACCAGCAGCAGCCGCTTCCGGTCCAGAGAGAGCCGGCCCCGGAACTTGATGATAAAGTCCGGGGGCACCCGCTGGCGCAGATAGCCTCGCAGGGTGTCGTCGCACAGGGCCACCAGGCCCATTTCCTCCTGGTGGATCTCCGGGCTGTCCTCCTCCATCCAGGCCGTCAGGCCCATGGAGGCCTCCCAAAGTCCGGTGTCCTCCTGCTGCACCGCCCCAAAGCCCATAGGGCCGGTGACGGCCAGAATGTCCAGCTCCTCGGATAAAAAGTCGGCGGCAAAGGACTTGACCGCGCTGCTCTCCGGAGAAGTGCTGGGCTTGGGGGCCTCTTTTTTCTTAAACAGTCCAAACATGGCGTACTACTCCTTTATTTGCCGGTGGAGCCAAAGCCCCCCACCCCACGCTGGGTCTCGTCCAGGTCGTCGGTCATCTGGATCTGGGCCTGAACCACGGGGGTGATCATCATCTGGGCGATGCGGTCCCCAGGCTGGATGGTAAAATCGTCCTTCCCGGAGTTCTGCAATCCCACCATGATTTCCCCCCGGTAGTCGCTGTCAATGACGCCCACGCAGTTAGCCGGGGCGATGCCATGCTTAATACCCAGGCCGCTGCGGGCAAAGATCAGGGCCACATACTCTGCCGAGGGCAGGGCAATGGCAAGGCCGGTGGGGATGACCTTCCGCTCCCCGGCGGGGATGGTCACGGCCTCGTCCATACAGGCGTGCAGGTCCATGGCCGCCGCGCCCGGCGTGGCATAGTAAGGCAGGGGGATTTCGTTCCCAATTTTAGGGGAAAGGGCTTTGATTTTCAACTCCATAATCTTAAACTCCAACTTAATTTTTTATAACATAGCCTCCACGTCCACCAGACGCAGGTAGCGCCGGAGGGGATATTCCCCGTCGTGGCACTCCCCCAGGAAAGGCTCGGACATGTGGGCGGCGGTGGTGATGCGGGTAACTCCCGCCTGGGCCAGCAGCCGGCACAGCGCCTGGCGCTCCTGAGGCGGGCAAATTAGCCCCACGGTCTGAAGCCGTCCCCGCTGGGGAAACAGGGCGGCGGCCAGTTTATTCCGGGGCAGGCATTTGACCAGTACATTGCCGTGGAGGGGGGACAGCTCCAAGCTCTGGTCCGGGCATACCGTTACCGAGCAGCCTCTCCCCTGGAATACCTGGGCAGAACTTCCCTCCACTGCCAGCGCCAACCGGTGCTCATAGCCGTGCAGGGTGGCCATGGCCGCCTGGCCGGGGGTCTGGTGGGCCTGGGCGGCGGCCCGCTCCAGAATAGGGAGAAAACTTTGGCAGAAGCGCCGGGCCTGGTCTTGGTCGGCGGTGTCCAGGTAGATCACCTGGCAGGAGGAACACAAAAGTCCTCCGGTCTTCATAATGTGTCCGGCCAGGGCCTCCAGCTCCTCTCCCCTGCCCTCTCCGGACAGGTAGGCAAAGCTCAGCCGGTGGCCCCACTCCATAAGCTTACATCCGGCGGGGGCCATAGAGCGCATGGCCCGGACGGCCTCGTCCCCGCCCCAGGTCACAATACCGTCGGCCAGGTCAGCCAGGGCCTGGAGAGAAACCTTGTCACTGGACGGGATGGAAAAGACGTAGACATAGGGGGCGAGCCTGGGCTCGGTGTCGGTAAGCAGCTTTAAAAGGGCCAGAGAGAGGCCAGAGTCCCCCGAGGGGAGCTTTAACAAATTGACGTTGCCGGTGAGCAGGCCCTCCACCACGCTGAAAGCGGGCAGGCCGTCCAGGTTTCCGGCGGTGATGTGAAGCAGCGTGCCCAGGGGGACGGCGGCGGTGCGGCCAAAGGGCCGCTCTTCGACCGAGAGAAGCCCGCCGGTCTCTACCGAGAGCTTATACTCCAGGCTCTCCGGGCGCAGCAGGTGGCGGTATTGCTCCAGGGCGGAGAGCAGCTGAGGGGTGGCGTATTGGGCGATGAGCGCGTCCAGCTCTCCCCGGTCCAGCCGCTCCAAAAGCCGCTGGCAGGCGTCGATGACCACCCTTGGAGCAAGCGGGGGCTGAGAACGGACGGCGATGAGGTCCTCCGGCAGCTGCTGGAGCACCTGGGGCAGCTGTTCATCGGGGAGAATGGTTCCCTTTACAAAGATCAAAACCCTTCCCCCTTCCCCAAAATCTGGGCGGCCCCGGCGGCGCAGGTCTGGATGTCGCTGAGCCCCACCCGGCCCAGGAGGGTCAGGTAGGGGGACGAAATGCCGCAGCCGCACGCCTCCCCTGGGGTCAGATAGCCAAGGTCGTCGGTCATGACGCTGGTGGTGGGGGTGGCGTTCATCAGGGGCGTAATGAGATTCACCAGCCCAATGCGCCCCATGGGCAGGGGCTCCAGGGTATTCACATCCCGGATGATCACCCGGGAATAGATGGGAATGTGGAAATGGTGGTGCTTGCAGGCGTTGTAGAAAATGGGGTGTTCCACCGCCCCGAAGGATTCGTGGATGGCCTCCTCCGGGATGCCCAGCACCCGCCAGGCCAGGTCGTAGAGGACGGACTTCTCCACCTGCTGGGAGTAGTGCTGCTTCCAGCCTCCCGCCAGCAAAATTTTGGAGCCCCGGGGCAGCTTCACGCGCAGGCCCAGCTCCTCCATGCGCTTGAGCCCAAACCACAGGTAGGAGGGAAAGCCCACGATCCGTGTGGGAAAGACCGAGCGGCCCAGCTTATCCAGGGCCCGGGCCACCCCGTCCAGGTCCGGGACGTAGCCCCCGTCCACATACTGAAGGGCGTAGGTGCGGCTGATGGGGGGCGAAAAGTAGGTCAGGCCGTACATGGTGCGGGTGACCCCGGTGCGGTTGGATTTGTGGGGCTTATAGCCCAAAATCACACAGTGAGCGGGCTTGGGGGAGATAAGGCCATGCGTCCAGCCCAGGTGGAGCACCATGGGGATTTCCGCAAAGATGCAGCCCCAGTCAAAGCCGATCTGGCTGAACTTCCCGCTGGTGCCCGAGGAGGTCACAAACATGGCCAGGCGGCTGCGGGGCATGGAAAAGAGGGCGTGGCGCTTATAAAAGAGGGTGGGCAGGACAGGAATTTTGGCCAGATCTTCTATGGTTTGAAGCTGATCGGGGGAAAACTGGAGCGCTTTGGCAATGGAGCGGTACTCCGGACAGCGCTTTAGGTGAAAGGCGCAGTTTGCCCGCACCGCCCGGAGAAATTTCTCCTGGGTACCCTCCAGGTCATAGGGATGGGCGGACCAAAAGAGCCTCTGCCGTTCCAGCATAAGAGCTTCCCCCTTTCCAAAGGTTACTCCACGTCCCGGTAGTAGAGTCCGCGGGTGTAGTCGTTGGGCTGATAGCGGCCCTGGGACAGGTAGCGCTCCAGCACCTGGACGCACTCGGCGGCGTTTTCGGTGGTGAACATCAGCCGGGCGGTCCACAGGCCAAGGCGCTGCCAGTCGGCGGACTTGTCCGCCAAGAAGACCTTTTTGGAATTATAGATCTCATTGCGGCAGCCCCAGGCCTTGACCACGGGGAAGCGCTCCCCTTTCCGGTCGGTGAGCAGATTTACATTGTTGCAGGTGTGCTGGCCGGAGTGGTTGTGGATGATGCAGTTTTCCATAATCATCAGCGGCAGGCGGCCGTAGGCCAAAAACTCGGTGGGGATGGTTTTGGACAGATCCCGGATCTGGGCCAGCTTCAGCTCGAAGGAGGCGGTGGCGGAGATAAGCCCCAGGCGTTTGAGCTCCTTCATGGTCTGGCTGTTATAGACCCCCAGGCCAAAGTCCCCCCGAACCTGGAAGCCCAGCTGGGATGCCCGGCGGATGGAGCCCAGGTTGCCAGCCAGGGCCTGGTTGACCCCCAGGTTGCGCAGGGCCACCAGATCCTGCTCCAGCTGGGGCAGCTCTTTGTCCGTGCAGATCCGGGGCATGACCACGGCCAGGGGCACCTTGGCCGCCTGACAGCGGCGCACCAGGTCGGGATTGGCGGCAGCCTCGTCGGCGGGGAGGTAGAGAAGGGCGGGGCCCAGCTTTAGAAGCTCCTCGCTAAACTGCTCTGCGGTACGC
>CAUFAM010000017.1 GCA_959022875.1 uncultured Oscillospiraceae bacterium
CCAAGTGGTAAGGCAAGGGACTTTGACTCCCTCATTCGCTGGTTCGAGTCCAGCCATCCCTGCCATTTTTTACCCCTCTTTTTAAAAATTTATTTGACTCAGTAGCTCAGTCGGTAGAGCAACTGCCTTTTAAGCCGTGGGTCCGGGGTTCGAGTCCCCGCTGGGTCACCATATGAACGAGGGTCGAATTTTGGAACAGTTTTTTTGGACTGTTTCGAAATTCGGCCCTCGTTTTTTCTGCCCAAAGCATTGATATGACAGGGATTTCTAATGAGCAGGGGTGTCAGAGAAAATCTGGACATCCAATTTACAAACAGGCCAAAATTAGATTTGAAACAGCAAAAAATCAGAAATTCGAACCCTCGATTCCATAAACGGAATTTTTGAGCTTCTGAAAGTATTCGTCCTCATATTGCTCTGGCGTTTTGTAGTTCAGAGTAGTGTGGGGGCGTTTTTGATTATAAAACTGTATATATTCTTCGATTTTATTCCTTAGTTCCTTTTCAGAGCGGTATTTACTGCGGTAAAACTCCTCTTTCTTAAATGTGGAGAAAAATGATTCCATCACGGCGTTATCGTGTGGCGTCCCCGCATTGGAAAATGACTGCGTGATCTTCAATTTCTTAAGTAGCTGCCGGAATGCGCGGGCAGTATATTGGCTGCCTTGATCACTGTGGAATATCAGATTTTCTCCCGGATTTCTTGTTTTATAGGCCATTTTAAAAGTAGATGTAATCAATTGAGTGCTATTGTGTGTGGTAATTTTATAAGCGACTACCTTCCTAGAAAATAAGTCGAGAATAACGCAAAGGTAATAACGTCGGCCTTTTGTTTTTAGGTATGTAACATCACTGACCCAGATCCGATTTGGTGCCTCCGCATAAAACCTTCTTCTGAGAAGGTTTGTTTTTTGCTCGTAGTTGTTCAATGTTTTCCATTGTTGTTTAGCGGTGGAGGACACACTATTCAGACTCATCTCATGCATGAGTTCTCGTACCAATGTTGTACCTGCCTGGTAGCCGCGCTCGTGAAGTATAGCGCAGATCTTTTCACATCCAAATACTTGTCGGTTCTCATCAAAGATATTTTGAATCTCTTTTCGCAGTTCTTCCCGATGTTTTGCTTGGAAACTGTTATTCCGTTTGTTCCTCTTGATGTGGTTGTAAAAGGTTCCCCTTGGAACGTCCAGTGCCTCACAAAGTGCATGGACATTGAATTGACCATAGAGTGGTTCCAAGGCGGCGAGCTTTTCCTGAGTAGTCGCGTTGGCAATACAGGGAATGGATTTCAGCACCGCAATGATTTGCTCCTGCTTTTCACAGTGGCGGCGAAGGGAGTCAAAGTCTTTCGGGGTAACGATACGGGAACTGTTTTGAGATTCGATAGGCCGATAGGTCCGAATCCATGTGTAAAAGGTACTTCTGGAAATTTGATATTCTTGACAGATCTCAGAAACAGGAATTCCATGATAATATAGGGATAGTTATCTAAAAAACACAAGCGGTAAGCGGCGGCAATATGCCAAACAATTTCTGAAATATGTTTATAATCGAGACAGTAGTTTCGAAGCAACTCTCAAGACAGCATTATATGATTGTAAAGAAGTTATGGAGCCTTTCTTGATAAAACATTATGAGGGTACATATGAAACAATAAGTTTCGACTTAAGTTCACGGATGGGTGAAATTCGTAATGGTATTGCACACAGTCGATTGGATTTGCGTTTTGACGCAATACATCTTAGCGATATTAAAATTGTAGAAGAACTTCTATATGCGATGAGATTGAAAAAGATGAAACTAAAAACACATGATATTCAAAAAGCCATTAATGATTTGTTTTCGGAACATATGGCTATATGATTACCCAGACTAGTGCATTGTCTATAGTACGTCAGCGTTCCCCATCACTGTAGATGCTATATATAGTCAATCCAAATCGTAACCGCTTATGTTGGGTTATGAGTTGACTTTAAGTACTGATCTAAGAGATGTCCTCGAAACTGTCCACCCGTTTCACTTCGGAGCAAGCGTTATATCGCTTGCTCCGACTTTTTTATAAAAGTCAGAGCGCGCTCATTTTGCTGCTCCTCCTTTCCAAATCGCAACTGCTTGCGCTGGATCGTGATTTGGTTCCAGGTGCAGACTTTAGAGGCTTATCCTCGAAACCGTTCATCCGTTCAAAAAGAAGGACACGACAAATTCGTGTCCTTCTTTTTTGTTCCAGCAGCCAGAGGCTGCCTCTACCTCTTTGATAGAAATGCTGCGGTTAACAAATTGGACCGCCAAAGTCTATTTAAAAGGGTCCGATGCGGTGAATAGCCATCACAATGCTGTCAATGCCCAGCAGGATAAGATAAGCGCCGGCAAAACTGCGAATGGTGGTCAGAGTAAAAAGAGGGTTTAGCAGCATCATAACGCCCAGAACAAGCCCGATCACATTAGTGACCAAGGTGAAATAATACATTCCCTGGCCTGCTGTCAGGCGGATATAGCTCAGCCGGGACAGACGGGAGATGCAGTGGGCGATGAACCAGATGGGGAACAAAACGGTGAGTACCATGATTCCTGCGCGGGGATATATCACCAGCATAATGCCAGACATCACACTCAGGATCCCGGAAATCAGGGCGAGCATTGGAACAAATCCTATGTACCGTTCTACCTGCATGTATAGAACAAGGTCGGCAATCCCCATGATGACAGCTGCAATGCCGTAGACAAATACCATGCTGGTCAGGGCAAGGTCAGGGTTAGCAAAGGTCAGAATGCCCAGAGCAATAAGTATAATTCCGATGGCCAGCTCAAGCCATCCAAACCCGGAACGCCTTCTCATTTATTCTCGCCCCTGCCAAAATTTCCATGAATTCCTCGCCGGTGATGGTCTCCTTTTCATAGAGGTAGGCCGCCAGTTCATCCAGCTTGTCCCGATTGTCGGCCAAAATTTCCCGGGCTTTTTTGTGCTGTTCTTTGACCAGCTCCACCACTTTCCGGTCAATTTCCCGCTGGGTATCGGCGGAGCACGACAGGGAGGAGTCGCCGCCCAGGTACTGGTTCTGAACCGTCTCCAGGGCCACCATGTCAAATTCCTCGCTCATGCCATAGCGGGTGACCATTGCCCGGGCCAGTTTGGTGGCCTGCTCAATATCGTTGGAGGCACCGGTGGTGACCTGCCCGAAGACAATTTCCTCGGCGGCACGGCCGCCTGTGTAGGTAGCGATTTTGTTTTCCAGCTCCTCCTTGGTCAGCAGGACCTTGTCCCCGGTGTCCACCTGCATGGTATAGCCCAGGGCACCGGAGGTGCGGGGAATGATAGTGATTTTCTGCACCGGCGCGGAGTTGGTCTGCTTGGCGGCCACTAGGGCATGGCCGATTTCGTGATAGGCTACCACCTTCTTTTCCTGATCCGAGAGGACGGAGTTCTTTTTCTGATAGCCGGCAATGACTACCTCGATGCTCTCCTCCAGGTCCGACTCATTGACGATGATACGCCCGTTCCGTACGGCCCTCAGAGCAGCCTCATTGATGATGTTGGCCAATTCTGCGCCGGAGGCGCCGGCCGCCATGCGGGCGATGGTATGAAAGTCCACATCCTCTGAGGTTTTGATTTTTTTGGCGTGTACCTTCAAGATAGCCTCACGGCCTTTCAGATCGGGAAGCTCCACCGGAACACGGCGGTCAAAGCGCCCAGGCCGGGTGAGGGCGGGATCCAGGGACTCGGGCCGGTTTGTGGCCGCCAAGATGATGACGCCGGTATTGTCTTCAAAGCCATCCATCTCGGTGAGCAGCTGGTTCAAGGTCTGCTCCCGCTCATCATTGCCGCCATAGGCGCCGGAATTACGCTTTTGGCCAATGGCGTCAATTTCGTCGATAAAGACGATACAGGGCGATTTCTCCTTGGCCTGCTTAAACAGGTCGCGCACCTTGGAGGCACCCATTCCCACCAACATCTCTACAAATTCTGAGCCGGAAATGGAGAAAAAGGGGACGTTTGCTTCGCCTGCCACCGCTTTGGCCAGCATGGTTTTGCCCGTGCCCGGAGGGCCTACCAAAAGAATACCCTTAGGCATAGAGGCCCCGGCCTGGCTATACTTGTTTGGATTGTGCAGATAATCCACGATTTCCGCCAGACTTTCCTTGGCCTCGTCTTCCCCGGCTACGTCGTCAAATTTGATGCCCTTGGTGGACTGCACATAGATTTTTGCATTGCTGCGCCCCATGCCGAAGGCCATGGAGCCCTTGCCGCCGCCCGCCTGTTCAATGAGCTTTTTCCGCATGTACTGCCCCAGTCCCACAAAGATCAGAATGGGCAGGACAAAGGTCAGCAGAAAGCTCCACAGGGGAGAGATGGGCTCTTCCATGACCCTGGTAAATTCTGCGCCGCAATCGTGGAGGCGCTGGGCCAGGGTGGAGTCTTCCATGGGGCCGGTTTTGTAAACCACAGTCCGGTCTTTGTCGGTAAAGAGAATCTGGGTGTCCTCCACTTGCACAGCGCCAATGTTCTGCTGGTCAATCATGTCCATGAAGGTACCGTAGTCCACCTCCACCACCTGGCTGCGGGAGAGCATGGGGGTGATGAAGATGTTAAACAGCAGGATCATCAGAAGAACAATGCTGTAATAGTAGATAAACGGCTTTTTTGGGGTTTTTACTTCTTTCATAGCGGACTCCTTTCATCCTGCGTAAACTGGGCATCCAGGGCCTGGAGGGAGAGCAGCAGCGACCGGTTTGCGGCCAGAAGGGCAAAATCCAGGGCATACTCGGCCAGAAGGACCTTCTCCTCGGCCTGTACCTCCCGGTCGGTCAGGGAGCGTGCACGGCGTTCCAGCGTGCGGTCGGCCTGTTGGATGGCCTGTTCCACTTCTGCATAGGTGCTGGCCAGCACGGCCGCAACTTCCGCCCGGGATTGCAGCAGGCTTTGCTGGAGGGCGGACAGCCTTGCGGTATATTCCTCGGACAAAGCCGACAGCTCCTGCTGGATCTGGATTTGGTCGGCGGCCTGGCTGGAATGAATCCGGCGGCTCAGGCGGGAGAACTGATCGTCCAATTCCTGCAGCTTTAAGGTGAGAATCTCATGTGTCATATCTGCACCTCCTGTTCCTCTTTATTGTAGTGCCGGGAGAAAAGGGCTGCAATTGGCACAATATGAGCTGTGTCTAGACAAAAAGGGCCGGAGTGTAAAGAATTTTTACACTCCGGCCCTTTTGGCAAACAAAATTTAATTGTCTGACTCAGTGGTAGGGATCCCCTCCATGGTAAGGCGATAAACCGTGTGGACAATTTGATCCAGCTGTTCCGTATCCTCCGGCGTCCACTCCCGAAGCAGGCCCATAATGGCCTGGCTGTGGTAGCGGAGAATAATCTTGCGCTGGGCATGGGTACACTGGGGATAGAAATTCTGACGCTCCGAAGCCATGAGAAAGAATCGCTGGATATTATGGCGCAGCAGCTGCTCCAGCTCCGGAGCATAGTTGCTGTCCATCCCCCGTTCTACATAGGGAATGGCATTGATGGCCATGACGAAAAAGCAGCGCAGACCGTCTTCCCCATTTCCTTTGGACAGTACCTCCTGAAACATTTGCTCGGTGTAGCGCTCAATCATCCACTGGAGCAGATCGGGAATGTCCTGAAAGTGGTAGTAGAATGCCTGCCTGGTAATATGGCATTGCTCTACAATGTCCTTCACGGTGAGCTTTTTCACATGCTTTTCCACCAAAAGGGTATTGGTAGCCTGGGCAATGAGCTCTTTCATATCCACAGCCATGAGGCCTCACTTCCTTTCCCGCAAGTTCCAGGTGCAGTGGGAGACCAAAGGGATGGCACCCGCTTAGTTAGACCGCTTGAGGACCTCAAGCAGGAACTTCCATACCCGCTGAACCGAGGAGATGCTCATCTTTTCTCTGGGGGTGTGGATTTCCAGCAGGTCGGGGCCCAGAGAGACGCAGTCCAGTCCGGGCATCTTTCCGGCGAAAATGCCGCACTCTAGACCGGCGTGGATGGCTTCAATCTTGGGGGCCTTGCCGTACTGCTCCTGGAAGACCTCCACCAGCAGTTCCCGCAGGGGGGAGTGCTCCTGGTACTGCCAGCCGGTGTATTCCCCGGAAAACTCCACCCGGCCCCCCAGCTGCTCCATCAGGCAGCCAAGGCGCTCCTTGAGCATCTGCTTCTGAGAGTCCACGCTGCTGCGCACGCTGTAAGAGGCACAGACCTCTCCCTCCCGGGTGACCAGAATGCCCATGTTCAGAGAGGTCTGAACCAGACCGGGAATGTCGGCGCTCATGGCCTCGATGCCGTTGGGCAGGCACTGGAGCATGCAGATGACCTTGCCGGTGGAGTCCTGGTCCATGGGGAGCTGGGTGCTCTCAGTTTTCTCCGCCTTGACAAACAGAGCGGGATCGGTGGTGCCGTATTCGTTTTTCAGGATCTGCTCCATCTCAGCCGCCAGCTCCTGGGCGGCCTGGAGGTCAGAAGCCAGAACGGTGGCCTGGGTCTCCACGGGGATGGCGTTGTCCTTGAGACCGCCGTCTACCCGCTCAATGCGCAGCTCGGTCTTCTGAGCCAGCGCCCGGAGAATACGGCCCATGAGCATGTTGGAATTGGCGCGGCCCTTATGGATCTCAGCGCCGGAGTGGCCGCCAGTGAGGCCGCCTACGGTGATGGTAAGGCAGGCTCCCTCAAAGGGGGCCCGGGTCACAGGCAGAGTGCAGGCGGTGGTATTGCCGCCCGCGCAGCTGACGGTGAAAATTCCCTCCGCCTCGGAGTCCAGATTGATCATCTTTTTGCCCTTCAGGGGGGAGACGTCCAGAGCGGTGGCGCCCAGCAGACCGATTTCCTCATCGGTGGTAAATACGGCCTCGATGCGGGGGGCGGGGAGGCCTTCGGTGTCCAGAAGGGCCATGGCGATGGCCACGGCAATGCCGTCGTCGCTGCCCAGGGTGGTGCCCTTGGCGTAGACATAGTCCCCATCAATGGCCAAATCCAGGCCCTCACGGTCCATGTCCTTGGTGCAGCCCGTGGCCTTCTCGCACACCATGTCCAGGTGACCCTGGAGGATGACGGGCTGGGCCTGCTCATAGCCGGGGGCGGCAGGCTTGATGATGATAATGTTGTTGGCCTCGTCCTGATGGTACTCCAGGCCGCGCTCTTTGGCAAAGCTTACACACCAGTCGCTGATCGCCTTGGTGTTCCGGGAGCCGTGGGGGATGGCACACATGGCCTCAAAGATGGAAAACACCTTCTGGGGTTCCAGATGTTCCAAAATCTGCATAATCAATTTCTTCCTTTCTTCAAATTCCTTATCTAAGAGAAAAACGGCCGTTGGGCAGCTGCCGGATCAGCAGCTGCTCGGTCATATATTGCGCCAGCTTAGGGGCAAAAGCCTTGGGATTTTGCACCGCAGCCTTCTGCCGGGACCAGAATTGGCCTGCTTTTACATTGCCGCAGAGGCGGGCCATTTCGTCCAGGGAAATTTCTCCATGCTGTTTCAGGTGGCGTACGACCTTTTGTGCGCTTTTGTTCAGGAGGATCCGCTCCAGATCCCCCTGCCGGGTCATGCTTTTGTGCAGACCCCAGACATACAGCACGGCGGTAACCAGGGCAAAGGCCAGAATGCCCAGGATAATCTGGGGTGTGTTCACGGCTTCACCCGATCCTTTCCCTGGAACAGGATAAACTGGTTGTTGCGCAGAATCTGCATATAGTGCACCAGCCGGTCATAGAGGGGCTCGGCCTGCTGGCCGAACTGCTCCTTCATCCGCTGGGCCAGCTGACCCACGGTATGCTTGCCGTCAATTTCCTTCCACAGGAAGCTGCCGTATTCATCGAGCTTAATGTGGCTGACCCGGGGCGTGTGGAAGAATTTCTGCGCGATGGCGGCATAGAAGCCCCGGTGGACCATGTGAATGGTAACAATACCCTGTTCATCTTGGCTCCAATCGTTTTTGGGGTTTACAATGGGGATGAAATCCAAATAATTGTCGTTCTTTTTGGCCATATCGGGTTCTCCTCATGGATAATAGCCCAAACCGGGCTGTATACAAAAGTATACAGCCCGGTTTGAAAAAAGGCAATGTTTATTTCTTCTTGCTGTCCTTGGTGGCAAAGAAGTAGATGGTCAGCAGGATCAGGGCGAAGCAGACCAGGCCGCCGATGCTGCCGATGGAGAAGGTCTCGCTGAGGTTGATCTTGTCGCTGAAGTACAGAGTCTTGCCCTCAGCATTCAGGCCCATGGGGATGACAGCCAGAACCGCCAGCAGGATGCCTACGATACCCTCGCCGGCAATGAGGCCGGAGGAGTACAGCACGCCGGACTGAACGGTGTTGTCCTTGTCCTTCTGGGAGGCGTACTTGCGCTTCTCCAGGTACCAGCGCAGCAGACCGCCCAGCATCATGGGCACGGACAGGTAGATGGGCAGGTACAGGCCGATGGCGAAGGGCAGCACGGGAATGCCCAGCACTTCCACCACCAGGGCAATGAACACGCCCACGAACACCAGGTTCCAGGGCAGGTTGCCGCCCATAACACCTTCCACAATCATCTTCATCAGGACTGCCTGGGGAGCGGGCAGGTCCTCGGTGCCATAGCCGCCCCACGCGTTGCTCAGCAGGTACAGGATAGCGCCGATGGCCACAGCGGACACAGCTACGCCGATGAGCTCACCGATCTGCTGCTTTCTGGGGGTGGAGCCCACCAGGAAGCCGGTCTTCAGATCCTGGGAGGTATCGCCGGCGATGGCGGCGATGACGCAGATGACGCCGCCGATGACGATGGCAGCGATCATGCCGTTAATACCGTCGTTGCCGGTGGCCTTCAGCAGCAGGGTGGAGATGAGCAGAGTGGCGATAGCCATACCGGACACGGGGTTGTTGGAGGAGCCGATGAGGCCCACCATCCGGGAGGACACAGTGGCAAAGAAGAAGCCAAAGACAATGACGATGAGGGCGGTGAACAGGTTCAGGGGGATGGCGGGAACCAGCCACATCACCACAGCCACGATCAGGATGCCCAGCAGAACCACCTTCATGGACAGATCCTGCTCGGTACGCAGAGTGCTGGCAGTGCGGCCCTTGCCGTAGTCGCTCATGGCATCCTTAAAGGTGCGGATGATGAGGGGCAGGGACTTAATGAGGCTGAGCACGCCGCCGCAGGCCACGGCGCCGGCGCCGATGTAGCGCAGGAAGCTGCCCCACAGGTTGGACACCCCGCCGGGAGAAGCGATCAGCTCGTTGATGGTCTTGTCCGCGGGGAACAAAATGAGGTCGCCGCCAAACAGGGCCATGAGAGGCATGATCACAAACCAGCCCAGCACACCGCCGGCGAACAGGTAAGAGGATACCTTCACGCCGCAGATGTAGCCAACACCGGCCAGGGCGGGCAGCACGTCAATGCCCACACCGGAGCCCTTGTAGGCGGGGATGTCATAGGTAATCTCGCTGGGGAAAATCTTCAGACCGTCTGCAATGAACTTGTAGAGAGCGGCAATGCCCAGACCGGAGAACACGGTGGACGCCTTGGCGCCGCCTTCCTCACCGGCGATGAGCACCTCGGCACAGGCCTGTCCCTCGGGATAGGCCAGCACGCCGTGCTCCTTGACGATCAGAGCGCTGCGCAGGGGGATCATCATCAGCACGCCCAGCACGCCGCCGCACAGGGCGATCAGGCCGATCTCCACCAGGGAGGGCACGTCACACAGGCCGTCCTTGGCCCACATGAACAGGGCGGGCAGGGTGAAAATGGCACCGGCCGCCACCGATTCGCCGGCGGAGCCGATGGTCTGCACCATGTTGTTCTCCAAAATGGAGTCCCGGCGCAGAATCTTGCGGATTACGCCCATAGAGATAACTGCCGCGGGGATGGAGGCAGACACCGTCATACCCACACGCAGGCCCAGATAGGCGTTTGCGCCGCCAAAGACAATGGCCAGGATAGCACCCAATACGATGGAGACCACCGTGAACTCGGGCATGACCTTGTTTGCCGGCACGTAAGGTTGGAATTTCTTCTCTTCCACGATTCTCGTTCCCTTCTATCTTTTTTGTGCGCCGGAGAAAACCATCTCACTTCAAAACGGCCTTATGGCACACAACTTCTCTATTCTATTAAAAAAATTAATCTAAGTCAAGGATTATTCCGCCCTTTCTGTCACAATTTGAACGGGGCACGGACATCCTTCCCTGTCCGCGCCCCGTTTTGAAGAGGAGATTCTGTTTTGGGATTACAGCCCGGAGCTTCCGCAGCCGCTGCAATGGGAGCAGCCTCCCGAGCAGCCCGAGGAACCGCAGCTTCCGCCGTCCGGGCAGCCAATGCATTTCTTCCCGCTTTTTTTGGCTTTATAGACATAGCCGGCAGCGGCAAGGAGAATTCCGGCTATGACAGCCATGACAATATAGTCGATCATACTGATTTCACTCCGCTCAGCGCATACTCGCGCTTCAGATCTTTTCCGGATTTCATGCACAGGTGGACCAATACGCCGGCAAAGACCAGCACTGCGGCCAGGCCGGGAGCAAAGCCGGCACCCAGAGAGCCGGTGGTGATCAGCGTGCCGATCTGGTAGACCAGGAAGCCCACTGTGTAGCCGGTACCCATCTGAAGCCCGATGCCGGCCCAGAGCCACTTGGCGCTCTTCATTTCAGAATTCATAGCGCCGATGGCAGCAAAGCAGGGGGGCGTATAGAGGTTGAACATTAGGTAAGCCAGGGCAGCCACCTTGGTGATGGCAATGACACCCGCCACCTCGGCGCCGGCGCCCTCCATCATCTCCAGGGCATCGGTGTCAATGAGGTTCTCCAGGCCCACAAAGCAGACAGCCAGCGTGCCCACCACATTTTCCTTAGCAATAAAGCCGGTGACGGCGGCAGCGGCCAGCTGCCAGCTGAGAACACCCACGATGGGCACCAGCAGATAGGCAAAGGGGTGGGCGATGGAGGCCAGGATGGAGCTGTCGGCGGTCTCCGCCACGGCAAAGCTCCAGTTGAAGGTCTGCATGATCTGCACGGCGGTGTTGCACAGCAGAATAATGGTGGCGGCCTTCACGATGTAAGCCCAGCCCCGGGCGCACATGGCCTTGAAGGC
>CAUFAM010000018.1 GCA_959022875.1 uncultured Oscillospiraceae bacterium
CAGGTAGAAATGGAGGGGTCTATCTTTGGTCATATTTTGGAATTTTATGCTATACAGTTTTCTGGGGTTTCTGCTGGAGGTGGCTTACGCCCGCGCCACCGGGGGCCGTCCGAACCGTAAATGTCTTCAAGTTCTGCCCCTGTGTCCCGTCTACGGCATCGGGGCCTGCCTCATTCTCTTTTTCTCCGGTCCGGTGAAAGGCTATCCCCCCGCGCTCTTTGTTCTTGGCTGCCTCACCGCCACAGCCGTGGAATATCTGACGGCCGCCTTTTACGACAGAGTCCTGGGCGTGTCCTTTTGGGACTACGGCCATCTGCCCGGCAATCTTTACGGGCGGGTCTGCCTGCCCTTTTCTTTAACCTGGGGCGTATTGTCTCTGCCGCTGGTCTATTGGCTTCACCCGCTGTTTTCCGCTCCCCTGGCCGCCATTCCCGCTCCGGTCAGTTGGACTGCATTGGCCGCCCTGAGCGTGGATATGCTCGTCTCCGCCGGCATCCTGCACAGGCACCGGGACATCGCCTGCCTCCATTGGCCCACGCATGAAAAAACCGCCGGATAACCGGCGGTTTTTGTTTATTCCTCGTAATCGTCGTACTCAGAGACGCAGGTGCGGCGCTGGAGCTTGCTCTTGGTATAGTCAACCAGCTCCACCAGTTCATTCCAATAGGCAACCACAGCGCAGGTCAAAGCGGCGACAGACAGGGACAAAGCCACAATTTTCAGCACTAAGCGGGCAACTTTCATAGAGGGTTCCTCCTTCTGTTTTGCTGTTGTCCTAAGTTTACATGATTTCAGCAAAAAATACAATGACAATTTGTGAATTTTAATGTGAATTTTCCGGCAGAATCCGCCGGTACAGGGCTCCGTTCTGGGGCTGCACTCCCCGCTGCTCCATCAGCTGCTCCACCGTCACAAAGCAGTACCCCTGGGAAAGCAATGCATCCACCACCCGCAAAGCCGCTTCCACGGAGCTTGCGAAGATGTCGTGCATGAGAATAATATCCCCATCCTTTACATGCTCCAGAACGGATGCCACAATCCGCTCCACATCCTCATCCTTCCAGTCCTCCGGATCCACCGACCACAAAATGAGAGGGCAGTCACACCACTGCTCCACCGACTGGTCGATGATCCCATAGGGCGGACGGAGCCAGAAGTTCCCCTCTCCCAGAATCCCAATCAGTTTGGCCCGTGTCTTGCCCACCTGAAGGTCAAAATCTGCCCGGCTGAGGTCTGTGACAATCACATGATCATAGGTATGAATCCCAATCTGGTGCCCCTCGGCCGCCATCCGCTTAATGAGTTCCTCGCTGCCATCAATGCGGCTGCCTACCAGAAAGAAGGTCGCAGGCACCTCCCGCAACGCCAGCCCATCCAGCAGCGCTCCGGTGGTTTTATTCCGGGGGCCGTCATCAAAGGTCAGCGCCACCAGCGGCGGGGAATCCACTTCCACCTGGGCCGGACCAGCCGCCTGCTTCTGCGGCTCCTCTCCGGAACACAACGGGATCAAGGCCAGCGCACACAAGATCGCTGTTACCCTTCTCCAATTCAACACCTCGCCCCCATTCCAAACGCATTCACAGACAGTATGCGCAGGGAAAGCAAAGTATTGCGATGAAAAAATTACCTAAAAAAAGAGCCCGGCTTTTTAGCCGGACTCTTTTTTCCTTTGATTAGGGGTTCGGAACAACATCTACGGTGTAGCCCAGATCCTTCAGACCCTGAACAATGCCGCCGGAGCCGATCATATGGCCGGCACCCACCACCAGAAGGCCGGTGTGAGAGCCCTCCTGCTCCAGATAATCGGCCGCATAGGCAATCATCCCCGGATCCCGGTCAGTGAAGAGCTTGCTCTCCAGTTCGTCCGCACCGTTGATAATCTCATCCTTGGGGTAGGACTTGGCAAAGCCCTCCACATCCCGGGTCTTCCACTGATCCATCCACAGGCTGATCTGCTCCATTCCCTCTTCCACGGCATCCTGGCCGTCCTGGGTCAGGGCATTCTCACCCAGCACCGCTGTGAGGGCAGATTTCGTGCTCTCATCCATGGTATTGGGATCCAGAAGCATCATCAGACCGCTGGCCAGATAGACTTCCTGATGCTCCGGAGAGAGGGTATCAAAAATCCCACCCTGGAACGCGTAGGTCTCCACGGCACCGATGTCAATACCGGCATTCACTGCCTTGGAATTAACATAGAGGTCAATAGCCATGGCGTTGCTGCCGGAGGTGTCGTCCAGCAAAGACATAGACTGGAAGCTGCTGCCCAGGGCCCAGGCCTTGTACTGGGACACGGTGGCCTCATCCATCCCCAGCATGGAGGCAGTATTTACCACCACCTGGTACAGCTCCGGGGAGATATGGTCCGCCAGAGTCGTACCGTCGGAGTAGACCTGCATAGCGGCAAACTCAGCCAGACCGGCCTGATCATTGAAATCCAGCTCAAAGGACACCTGTTCGGCATTGAGGATGATGTCCCGCAGCTGCTTGTGGACGGGATAGACATGGTTGCGGTCAGTATGGATGCTTCCCAGCAGATAGAGGGTATTACCGTTTCCCTCCGCCTTCCACAAAAGGCCCAGGGAACCTGCGTTTTGCTGGTCATAGAGGTTCAGTACAAGGCTGTCGGCCATGGTCACAGCCTCCAGATAGGTACAGCTTCTGTCCAGGTTCAGCCCGCTGCCATCTCCAGCCACAGCTCCCACTGAGGTCATAAAGGACTCCGGCCCCTCTTCCACGCCGGGGAAGGCATAGGCGGCCGCCTCCTGGTAGAGGGCATTGACCACGCCGCCCCGGGTGGTGTCAATCACCAGCGGGGTATTGTCGGGACCGCGCTGCTCCACTTCCAAAAGAGCCAGCTTCTCCCCCACCACCTGAGCCAGGCTGGCAAGCTGCTCTTTGGTGATGGTCTGGCTGTGCTGGGTGTAAATCTCATCGCCAAACAGGCCCATGGCATAGCCATCGGCCAGCACGCCGTAGGCCCAGTCGGGGATGGGCTGCACCGCCTCCTCAGCGGCGGACACAGGAATCGCCCCACTGGCCATGCACAGGGTCAGCAACAGGGCAAGCAGTTTTTTCATGGGATACGTCTTCCTTTCTTCCCTATGGTTTGTTTGTTTTTATTCTAACATCCGTGTCTTCAAAGTCAAATTAAATTTTCTTTAATTTCCTGAAAATTCTTCCTGTTTTTCTTTTTTCCGTAAAAAAGGCCGCTTTTCAGCGGCCTTTTGAACGATTTTACTCTTTGGGCACAGTCTTGGTAATAGTAGCTTTGGGATCCTCGGTATCAAAGATGGTCTTGGCTCCCGCAGCCAGGCCGGCCAGGCCCTGGATCTCACTGGGAATGATGATCTTGGTGGCCTTGCCGTTGGCGGCAGCGGTGAAGGCCTCCAGCGCCTTGATCTTGATGACACCGTCACCGGGGGCTGCCTCGTTGATGAGCTTGATGGCATCGGCGGTAGCCTGCTGCACTTTCATGATGGCCTCCGCCTCTGCCTCGGCCTCCAGGATCTTGGCCTGCTTGGCACCCTCAGCCTGGAGAATGGCCGCCTGCTTGGCCGCGTCGGCCCGGAGGATGGCAGACTGCTTCTCACCCTCGGCCACCAAGATCTGGGACTGCTTCTGGCCCTCGGCCTGGAGGATGGCCTCGCGGCGCTCACGCTCGGCGCGCATCTGCTTCTCCATGGACTCCTGGATGTCACGGGGGGGCATGATGTTCTTCAGCTCCACCCGGTTGACCTTGATGCCCCAGCTGTCGGTGGCCTCGTCCAGAATGGCACGCATCTGGCTGTTGATGTGGTCACGGCTGGTAAGAGACTGGTCCAGCTCCAGATCACCGATGATGTTGCGCAGGGTGGTTGCGGTGAGGTTCTCAATGGCAGACATGGGGTTTTCCACTCCATAGGTATAGAGCTTAGGGTCGGTAATCTGGAAGTAGATCACCGTGTCAATCTGCATAGTGACATTGTCCTTGGTGATCACGGGCTGGGGCGGGAAATCCACAACCTGTTCCTTCAAGGACACATTTTTGGCCACCCGCTCCACAATGGGCACTTTAAAGTGGACACCCACACCCCAAACGGTGCGGAAGGCACCCAGCCACTCAATGACATAGGCCCGGGATTGGGGCACAATGCGCACAATGCTGGCCAGGATGGCAAAGAGGATCAGTGCTACTACGATCACAATCACAGTCGTAATGATATAGTCCATAACCTTCTCTCCTTCTCTTTATTTCATTTCTTCATTCAAATTCCCAATTACGCCTTGCTCTCTACGATGACCTTGACACCCTCAATACGCAGCACACGCACCTCGGTCCCCTGTGGAATCACCACATCGTGGGCAGAACGGGCAGACCAGATCTGTCCGTCCACCCGCACCTGTCCCCGGGCCTGGGCATTGTCCACCGTTTCGGTAACCACGGCTTTTTCTCCCAGTACCCGGTCCGCATTGGTGTGGGTCACCTTGTTCTGAAACATCTTTTTGCTCAGAGGTTTAAACAGCAGCAAGCTGATGGCGGACAGTCCCAGGAACACCCCGATCTGGAGCCACAGTCCGCCGCCCAGGGCCGCGGTGGCCATACCTCCCAGGGACCCGATGGCAAACCATATGGAAACAAGTCCAACGGTCACCCCTTCGCCTATGGCGAATACAACAAAGGCAATCAGCCAGAACACCGTCATGCTCATAGCATCCCCTCCTCTCGTTCCGACGATGGAGCATCCCGGTTTGTTGGCTACATCATATCATAGCCCGCAAATAATTACTATATGTTCTTTGCATCGTTCACAAATTTTTAATTTAACGCAATAAAAAAGGACCGCCTCTCGACGGTCCTTTTCTTGCTTACCCTTTTGCCACGGCTTCCGCCACCCGGATGCCGTCCACGGCGGCGCTGACGATGCCCCCGGCGTAACCCGCACCCTCGCCGCAGGGATAGAGGCCCCGGACGGAGGACTGAAAATCCTCCCCCCGCAAAATCCGCACCGGAGAGGACGAGCGGGTCTCCACCCCGGTGAGCACACTGTCCGAAGCGGCAAACCCGTGGAGCTTACGGTCCATCATGGGCAGGGCCTGGCGCAGGGTATCGCTCACCGCCTGAGGCAGGCAGTGGTCCACCTGGGTCCAGCACACCCCCGGCCGGTAGGTGGGCAAAATCCCGCCCGGCCCCTCTGAGGGCCGCCGGGCCAGGAAATCCTCCACCCGCTGCGCCGGGGCACAGTAGTTCTCTCCGCCCAGACGGAACGCCGAACGCTCCCACTGCTCCTGGAAGCTCACGCCGGCCAGAACGTCCTCCCCGGGGAAATCCTCCGGGCCTACGCCCACCAGAAGGCCTCCGTTGATATTGGCTCCGTCCCGGGCACGCAAGCTCATCCCGTTGGTGACCACGCCGCCCCGCTCCGAGGCAGCCGCCACCACCTGCCCGCCGGGACAGACGCAGAAGGTGAAGGCAGAGCGTCCATTTGGCAGATGGCAGGCCAGCTTGTAGTCCGAAGGGGGCAGCATCTCAAAGGCCGGGCCGTACTGCTGGCGGCTGACGGCCGTCTGATCGTGCTCAATGCGCACCCCGATGGCAAAGTTCTTCTTCTCCATGGGCACTCCCGCATCCCGAAGCATGCGGAAGGTATCCCGGGCGGAGTGGCCGGGGGCCAGTATCAGGGCGTCACAGGCCAAACGGTACTCCCCCTCCGGGCCCGCAACGCAAATTTCCTTCAGACCGTCCCCATCCAGCACCATCCCCTCCAACCTGTGGCCGAAGCGGACATCGCACCCCAGGGAGATAAGCTCCTCCCGGATCGTCTTCACCACCCGGCGCAGCACATCGGTTCCCACATGGGGCTTGTGGGAATATTTCACGTCCCGGGGGGCTCCCGCCTCCACCAGTGTATCCAGCACCGCACCAATCCGGGGGTCGTGGGTGCCGGTGGTCAGCTTGCCATCGGAAAAGGTACCGGCTCCGCCCTCGCCAAATTGAACATTGGAGCTCTCATCCAGCTCGCCCCCGGCCCAGAATTTCTCCACGTCCGCACTCCGCGCATCCACATCCTTCCCCCGCTCCAGCACAATGGCAGGGATGCCGCTGCGGGCCAGATACAGCGCAGCAAACAGGCCCGCCGGGCCCATACCTACCACCACAGGGGGCAGCGGGGAGGTTCTTCCCACCCTGGGGAAGGTATAAGCCTGCCGCTGCACCAGGGTGACGTTCTTCCCGGGCGCTCTCTGCACCAGCCGTTCCTCCCGGGCCATGGACAGCTCCACTGTATAGACATAGTGGATCTCGTTTTTATTCCGGGCATCAATGGACTGCCGGACAATCTCCAGCTCCCCCAGTTCCCCGGGGCGCACCCCCAGAGCCCGGGCCGCCCGCTTGCGAAGCTGTTCCATATCCCCGCCGGGGGGCAGGGGCAGGTTTCCAATGCGGATCATGCAATCACCATACTTTTCCTTGGGGCTTTGCCCCATTTTTTCTTATTGTATCATAGTCGGTTGGGAAAGAAAACGCCTTTTCTTCCCCAAAAAGTGCCCGCCGGCCTTTCAGCCGGCGGGCACTTTCCGATATAATTACAGGAACAGTTTACTCTCGGCCCGGCGGGCAGCATACTGATCCTCCAGCTCGTGCTGGTGGTACAGGTATCCCTCGTGGTCGAAGTACTTGGCCCCCATGGGGCACTTTTTCACACAGGCGCAGCACTTGATGCACTTACCCACCACATTGGACACATCATTGGGGTCGATGGAGCCCATGGGGCACAGGCGGGCGCACAGTCCGCACTTGACGCACTTGTCCGGGTCGGTCACGGGCTTCGCCTTCAAGAAATCCTTGATGGGTTCGCCATGGCGGTCCCGTGGGGTGTAGTAGGGCCGGATGGGGTCGCAGCCCTCCACCGAAACGGGAGCCTCCGGCAGCTGGGTAAGCTCCTTGACCTTTTCAACGGTCTTCTGTGCCAGCTCGTCCACCAGCGCCATATCCGCCTCATCCGGGCGGCCGGCACCCAGGATCTTGGAGAACGAGTGCTCACCCACAATGGCGGCGGCAGAAATGGGACAGAAACCATTGCCCGCCATCACATTGCGCAGCTCCATGAGCCCGTCGTCAAAGTTCCGGTTGCCGTAGAGCACCACAGGAACCGCCAGGGTGCCCTGGCCATGAATGCTGTTTTGCACAAAGGGCAGCAGCAGGTTGGGTACCCGCCCGGCATAGACGGGTGTGCCCAGCACCACCAGGTCCTCCCCTCCGAAGCTCAACTCATTGGCCCGGCCGGAAGGCTGGGTATAGTCATGCTCACGATACTCCGCGCCCAGTCC
The DNA here is from genome assembly GCA_959022875.1 of uncultured Oscillospiraceae bacterium. Lineage (GTDB taxonomy): Bacteria > Bacillota > Clostridia > Oscillospirales > Oscillospiraceae > Lawsonibacter. Next base: position 7,309 of record CAUFAM010000018.1, read on the forward strand.
CTGGGCAATGGCTTTGGCCAGATGAGTGGCCACCTTCTGTGTCGTGCCGGTGCCGCTGAAATAGACAGCCCAGACCGTTTTGATCTCCATATGAATCCTCCTTACCCTTCCTGTTACTCGCCCCGCAGGCGTTTTGCGTTTAAATACCCTTCTAAAATCAGGCTGGCTGCCACTGCGTCCACGGTTTTCTTCCGCTTTTTGGCATTCTTGCCCGCCTCAAATAAAATCCTGTGGGCATCCACCGTAGTGCGCCGCTCATCCCACAGCACCACGGACATACCCGTACACTCCTCCAGCCGGGCGGCAAAGTCCCGGTAGAGCTGAGCCCGGGGCCCTTCGGTGCCGTCCATGTTCCGTGGGAAACCCATCACCAGCTCCTCCACCCGGTACTCCTTCACCAGCTTGGCCAGCTCCTCCAGCACCACCTCGGCCTTTCGGCTGTGAATGGTGGTAACAGTGCCCGCCAGAAGCCCCGTCGGATCGGACAGGGCCACTCCCGTGTGGGCATCTCCATAGTCAATTGCCATGACGCGCATGACATCCCTCCTGTTCTTGCCCCTACTATACAAGAAATCTCCAAAAAAGACAATCCCTTTCCCATCATTGACTTTGCGGAACTTACCCTGCATAATAATGTAGAAGGTAAATTAAAACAAGGAGCGGTAGGAAATGGAATTTTATGCCACGCTGGGCAGCGCATGCACCAAGCCAGCAATTCTGGATCACATGTTCCGGGCGGGCATGACCGGGGCCCGGCTGAATCTGTCCCACACCACTCTTTCCCGGTGTACCTCCCTGCTCAATGACGGCTTCTGGCCCGCCGCTAAACGCGCGGGCCGTTCCGGGGCACACCTGATTCTGGACATGCAGGGCCCCGAGCTTCGCATCGGTGAGCTTCCGAGCCCCATCGCCCTCAAGCCCGGCGACATGATCCTCATGGGAGACGGAGGGATTCCCGTCCCAAAGACCGTGCTGGAACACGCCAAGCCGGGGCAGGAAATCTCCATTGACGACAGTGCCCTGCTGCTTCAGGTGCGCAAGGCCAGCCACAACAACCTGCTGTGCAAGGTGGCCCGGGGCGGAACCCTGCGCAGCCGCAAGAGCATGTCCCTTCCCGGGGCCCAGATGGACGCCCCCACCCTCACCCAGGCCGACCTGGACAACCTGGCCCTGGCCGGCAGCTTTGGCGTGACCCATATTCTCCAGCCCTTTGTCCGGGGAAGCCGGGACTTGGAGTATCTGCGCAAAACCCTCGGCGATATGGGGCTGGGCCATTTGAAGATCATGGCCAAAATTGAGAGCCAGCAGGGCGTGGAACACCTGGACAGCATTATCGCCATGGCCGACGAGATCTGCATTGCCCGGGGCGATCTGGGCAACTCCATGCCCCTGTGGAAGCTCCCACGGCTGCAGAAGGACATCGCCCGGCGCTGCCGGGAGAAGGGACGGCCCTTCTGTCTGGTGACCCAGCTGCTCTGGTCCATGGAGCAGCGTCCCGTCCCCACCCGTGCGGAGGTCAGCGACATTTATAACGGCGTACTGGACGGCGCTGCCTCCCTCATGCTCACCGGGGAGACCGCCGTGGGCCGCTGGCCGGGGCAGGCCATGGAATATCTGGTAAAAACCGCCCGGGAAGCCATGCGGGCCATGAACGAGGAGGCTTGATCGTGATGGAGCAGATTTTATTTGTGGATGCCTGTATGCGGGGGGAGCTCTCCCGCACTAAAACCCTCTGCCGGGAATTTTTAGATCAATATACCGCCCTGCATCCCCAGTGCCAGGTTCACCACCGGGACCTGACCTCCGCCTCCCTCCCGGTTCTCACCGGGGCCATGGCCCAGGAGCGGGATGCCCTTACCGCCGGGGACAGGGACCATCCTATGCTTCAGCCCGCCTTGGAGGCTGCACAGGCGGACCTGATCCTGGTGGGCGCCCCTTACTGGGATTTGACCTTCCCTGCGGCGCTGAAGGTCTACCTGGAATGGGCCAGCGCCATTGGAATTACCTTTGGCTATACCAAAGAGGGGCAACAGGTAGGGCTGTGCAAGGCCCGTCATCTGGTGTTTATCACCACCGCCGGAGGCCCCATTGGCAATCTGAACCTGGGCTATGACTACTTAAAGGCCTGGGCCGGTATGGTTGGAATCGACCAGACCCACTGCCTGACGGCAGAAAACCTGGACATCCGCGGGGCGGATGTGGAGGGCATTCTTGCCCAGGCCCGGCAGCAAACCCGCCGTCTGGCCTCTGCGCTCGTCGGATAAGCAAATTTGTATAATATAAGAAAGGGGGCGGCCCAGCTGGGCCGCCCCCTTTTTGCTTCTTATTGAATTTCCTGCCACAGCCGCACTTCCCCCGCCTCCAGAGAGGCAGGCACATCCACAATACGCTGGTTGGCCGAACCCCGGAACCGAAGGCCCAGATCCTTCTGCTCCAGCACAAAGGGCCCGTCCACCAGGATGTCCAGCTGCTCCAGCAGCTCCCGGCTGTGCTCCCCCACCTTCCCGGCGGCCAGAGCCTCAAAGAGGTAGCCGGAATAACACCAGATGTCCTTCTGGGGCAGTTGTGCCCGCACCCGGCGCACCACCTCCAGCACTGCTTGCTGATTCTGCGGCTCGAAGGGCTCACCCCCCAGCAGGGACAGTCCCCGGATATAGCTACGGTCCAGCAGGCCCAGAATCTGGGTGATCTGCTCCTCCCCAAAGGGAGAGCCGAAGCCAAAGTCCCAAGTCTCGGGGTTAAAGCACTCCTTGCAGTGGTGAGTACAGCCGGAGACAAACAGGCTCACCCGCACCCCCGGGCCGTTGGCCACATCCACTTTTTTGATGTCGGCGTAGTTCATGCTCTTACTCCTGACCTTTTACAGGTGCAGCACCCGGGACTTGATCTCCTTGGTCTTGCCCACATTCCAGAAGTTTTCGCCCAGATAGCCGCAGGTCCGCCGGGTGACATTCATCTTGCTCCGGTCGGTATTGTGGCAGACGGGGCACTCCCACTGGTTCTGGTCGTTGATGATAATTTCTCCGTCAAAGCCGCACACCTGGCAGTAGTCGCTCTTGGTGTTAAACTCGGCGTACTGGATGTTGTCGTAAATGAAGCGGACCACATCCTTCAGGGCCTCCAGGTTGTGGCGCATGTTGGGGATCTCCACATAGGAGATGCACCCGCCGGTGGAAATCTTCTGGAACTGGCTCTCAAAGGTGAACTTGTCGAAGGCATCGATGTGCTCGCGCACGTCCACATGGTAACTGTTGGTGTAGTAGCCCTTGTCGGTGACGTCGGGAATGGTGCCAAAGCGCTCCTTGTCGATGCGGGCAAAACGGTAGCACAGGCTCTCGGCAGGAGTGCCGTAAAGGGCGAAGCCGATGTTGGTCTCCTTCTTCCAGTCGTCGCAAGCCTTGCGCAGGCGGTTCATTACCTTCAGGGCAAACTCGGTTCCGCCGGGCTGGGTGTGGCTGACGCCCTTGACCAGCTTGGTCACCTCATAGAGGCCAATATAGCCCAGGGAGATGGAGGAATAGCCCCCGTAGAGCAGCGGCTCGATGGAAGCACCCTTGGGCAGACGGGCAATGGCACCGTACTGCCAGTGGATGGGGGG
>CAUFAM010000019.1 GCA_959022875.1 uncultured Oscillospiraceae bacterium
CGGAGGCGGTGATCCGCTGCTGTGGTACGGTGGAAATTGATCCGCGCCAGTGCGTGGTGCGTCAGGAGGGGCGGGAGGTTCCTCTGACGGATACGGAGTACCGGATTTTGCTGCTGCTGGCCTCCCACCCGGCCAAGGTGTTCTCAGTGCAGAATATCTATGAGAGCGTATGGAATGAACCCTATTTTTACAGCTCTAACAATACCGTCATGGTTCATATCCGGAATATCCGCCGCAAGCTGGGGGATGATCCCCAGAACAGCCGGACCATCCGCACCGTGTGGGGAAGGGGGTACCGGATTGAGTAAAGGACACAGCCTGAGCGCGCAGCTGTTTTTTGATGTGCTTCGGTCGCTGCTGGCCGCCGCCGCTGTGTTTCTGATCCTTTTCTGGGGCGGCAACTGGATGCTTGACTGGACGGTCTATGGGGAAAGCTTTACCCTGAAGGCGACCCAGCGGAAATTTGAACGACTCCAGGAGTATGTGATGGAGAAGTAGGTCACGCCGGAAAACCTCCGTCCGCTGGACATCTGGTGCGGACGGGGGGATCAGATCTATCTGGTGATCTATGAGAATGACCGGCTGATCTATGATTCCTTTTATACCTCCCAGGAAGAGATTCCGGTGGACGATTACGCGCCTGAGCTGGAAAATCCAAACAGGGAATATGCCCTGAAGTTGAGCGACGGCACCCAGACAAGGGCGTTTTTGTACTATTACGCCGGTGCTGCCTATTATTATGGAACTATATTCCTGGCCGGACTGGGCGCGTTTGTAATGTTTTCCCTGTGCTTCATCACCTTGATTCACAGGAAGCTTCGATACATCCAACAGCTGAAAAAGGAACTGCACATTCTGGCCGGCGGGGAACTCAGCTAGCAGGTCACTGGACAGGGAAATGACGAACTTGGAGAGCTGGCCTCAGGCATTGACCAGATGCGCCGGTCCATCGCAGCCCACCAGGAGGCGGAAGAGCGAATGCGCCTGGCCAATTCCGAGCTGGTCACGGCCATGTCCCATGATCTGCGCACGCCCCTGACCTCTCTGCTTGCTTACCTGGAGCTGATCGAACGGGGCAAGTATGAGAATGAGCAGCAGCTTTCCCACTTCATTCGCCGCAGCCTGGAGAAAACACTCCAGATTAAATCCATGGCGGATAAGCTGTTTGAATATGTGCTGGTTTATTCCTCGGAGTGGGCGCCCTCCGGGTTGGAAAGCCGGGACGGTGATGAACTGCTTCAGCACTTGCTGGGGGAGTATGCCTTTTCCCTGGAGAACCACGGCTTTACCGTAGAGCAGGACATTTCCCCATTGGAGGGGCAGATCCGGGTGAATTTGGAACTGCTGCGAAGGATGTTTGACAATGTGTATGGAAACCTGTTGAAATATGCTGATGTGAGCCAGAATGTAAAAATGGCCTATTGGAGGCAGGGGGATCAAGCCCATGTCTCCATAACAAACCGCATCTCCCCCAAACGGGACAAGCGCCAGAGCACCAATATCGGGCTGAATACCTGCCAGAAAATCATGCATTGCCATGGGGGGACGTTTTCCTATGGGGAGCAGGGCGAATGGTTCCAGGTGGAGGCCATCCTGCCTGTTTTTCCAAAGGAAGAGACCCTGTCTGATTGATGTGCGCCAGTAAAATATGAAATTCCCGCCCCGGCAAAAGCCGGGGCGGGAATTTTTCTTTTTCGGGAGAAATGAATTAAGAATCGTTAAGAAGTTCGAAGGTAAAGGATTAAGAAATAGGGATTAAAATGCCGAATATCAGGAACAGCTCCCCCAAAAACCGGAAAAACATTGGCTGTAATACAGACCGGAAAAAGCCTGACTGTACCATTCTCGCCCTCGCCCGGACAAGGTTCCATGATGATTGGCAGGGAATGATTGCCGGCGAGTGAAGACGGAGCGCCTGAATACAACAATGGAAGGAAGTACATATCATGAAAATGTTGGCGAAACGTAAATTTAGAAGCGCAATGGCGATGGCTCTGGCTCTGGTCATGTCTGCCTCTGTGATGACGGGCTGTACGGTGCAGAAGGGTGGGGAAAAGAAGCCCACCACCTCCATTTCCCAGAGTCAGGGCAGTGACAAGAGCACCGACAAAAACGCTGATCAAAGCAGCGGGGGAAGCAAGACGGAAAGCGGGAAGAGTGCCGCCGGAAAGAGTGCCGTCCGCAACAGTACGGTGAGCCGACGGGTGCTTCGCAAGGATGTGGCCGACAAGGACAAGAAGGCCGGCGGAGCGGATGAGACCAAGAAGAGTGTCTCCAAGAGCAGAAATTCCAAGCGGGATGAAGCCAGAAAGAACAATGCTGCAAAGGAAAAGGCCAAGAAGGACGCTGCCAAGAAAGATGCCGAGAAGAACAGCACCAAAAAGGATGCTGAGAAGAACAGTGTGAAGAAGGACGCTGGCAAGAAGAGCAACATCAAGAAGGACACCGGCAAGAAGAACAGCGTGAAGAAGGACACCGGCAAGAAGAACAGCGTGAAGAAGGATGCCGGCAAGAAGAACAGCGTTAAGAAGGACACCGGGAAGAAGAGCAACATCAAGAAGAACACCGACAAGAAGAATAACACCAATAAGAAGAGCTTCAAGAAGCAGAACGCTGCCCGGAACAACACCACCAAGAAGGATACTACCAAGAAAGATACCACCAAAAAGAACATTACCACCAAGAAGGATACCGGCAAGCGGAATACCGGAAGAAAGAAGAGCCCCTTTGAGAAGAACTTTCTGAAGAAGCAGCAGACTCCCAAGAGAAACGGCCATCACCGTACCGCCGCACAACCCGGAAAAACCCAGGGCAATCAGCCCTCCAAGTCCTGAGCAAGGAGTTTGGCGCCGTGCTTTGCAGCCGGAAAGATAGTATAAAGACCGGAGTACCTCCCAGCGTCTGCTGGGGGGTACTCTGTGTTGGGGAAAGGGAGGCAGGTTGGCAATGGATGTACAGACAATCATGATTGTGGATGATGACAGCGAAATTCGGGAAGGGCTTCGGATTCTGTTGGGCGGTGAGCACTATATGATTTTAGAGGCGGCCAATGGGCAAGAGGCGCTGGAGCGTCTGACCGATACGGTGGATCTGGTCATTCTGGACATTATGATGCCGGGGGTTTCCGGCCTTCATGTCTGTGAGGAGATCCGCAAACGTTCCGCCGTACCCATTTTGTTTCTGACGGCCAAGGCCCAGGAGTCAGACAAGCTGGTGGGGCTCATCGCCGGTGGAGACGACTATCTCACCAAGCCATTTTCCTACGCGGAGCTGGTGGGACGGGTGAAAGCGCTGCTCAGACGGTATTGTGTCTACCGGGGCAAGGCCCAGGCGGGAGCACTGAGCCGGGACAATATCCTCTCGGCCCGGGGAATCCGGATCAGCCTGGACTATAACCAGGTTTGGATCCGGGGCCAGGAGGCGGAGCTGACGGAGATTGAATATAAAATCCTCCGCCTTTTAATGCAGAATCCCCAGCGCATTTTTTCCACCCAGAACATCTATGAAAGCGTATGGGGAGAGCCCTATTACTATATCTCCAACGGTACCGTTATGGTCCACATCCGAAAGCTGAGGGTAAAAATCGAGCAGGATCCGCAGCATCCGCGCTATCTGAAAACGGTCTGGGGAAAGGGGTATCGCTTTGACATCAACGACAGGGAAGAGGCGTAGGCACAAGGGACTGATTGCAAAGCTGGGGGGGCTGCTGTGTCTGGCGGGCCTTGTCAGCGGCGTGCTGTTTTTTGTCCTCACAATAGGCGGAGGGCTGCTGCTGGAGCGCCATCTGGAGCAGGAAGAGGAACAGCAGCGGTATGTGGAGGAGCAGATTGCCTCCTTCCAGGATTACGTGACCGAGCATGGACTGTCTACGGCAGATACCTGGGAGTTTACCCAGTGGGTCAACAAAAACCCGCTGGTTCTCATGGAAATTTACCGCTCCAATGTGCTGATCTACACTTCGCTGGCGCCGGTGGAATCCAGCGGCGGGGAACATGAGCTGGAGGCCCCCTACTACGACTGGGTGTCCTATTACCAGGTGGAGTTTTCCGACGGGAGCGCGGATGTGGTGCTGTATACCGCACAGGCCTATCAGTGGTATGTCTGGCTGACCATTGCCAGCCTGGCCCTGTCCTTTGGGGTATTCCTGCTCATTTTTCTTCTGGGAATCCGAAAGCTGGTGGAGTACATTTGCCTGCTCAGCGACCAGATCCAGGCCATGGAGGGGGGAGATCTGGACCAGGAGATCCTGGTCAAAGGGGATCATGAGCTCTCCACGCTGGCCCGGGGTCTGAACTCCATGCGCCTGAGTTTTCGTGAGCAGCGAGAACGGGAAAAGGAGCTTTACCGGAATAACCAGACCATCATCACCCAAATGTCCCACGACCTGCGCACGCCGCTGACGGCCATTCAGATTTATACCGACATTCTGCGCTACCGGAAATTGGAGCACAGCGGCCAGGCGGAGGAGTACCTGAACCGGATTGACAGCAAAATTGCCCAGATCAAACAGCTGGCGGAAAACATTTTTGAATATTCCCTGGTTCGGGGGGAGCCGCAGATTGTCCTGGGGGCTTCGGAAGAGGTGGAGAATGTGTTTCACGACCTTCTGTCCGAGATGGCAGGATACCTGGAGGGACAGGGGCTCCGCCTTCAGCTGGAGAGCGGCTGGCCCCAGGGAAAGCTGTGCGTTTATCCGCCTTATGTGAAGCGCCTGATGGATAACATCACATCCAATCTGGTTAAATACGCAAATCCTGCCCAGACGGTGGTGGTATCCATTACCCGGGAAGGGGAGGAAGTCTGCTTCCGTGTGACCAATGCCGTGGCTCCCCAGGCTTCGGAGCAAAAGGGCAGCGGGATCGGCCTTTCCAATATGCGGGGCATGATGGAGAAGATGGGAGGTTCGCTGGAGACGGTGCAGACTGAGGAGATCTTCTGGGTGATCCTTCGCTTTCCCCTGGAACATGTACGGTGTGAGGAAAAAAATCAGGAGAACGGTTAATCCGTTCTCCTGATTGGTTATTCGATGATTTCAAGCAGCTCGGCCACGTCCTTCCGGGGCGGGGCGGCCTTGGCGGGTTCCAGGGGATACCCCAGGGCAATGAGGTTGGTGACCCGCTCGGTCTGGGGAAGGGGGACATACTGGCGGATTTTATTCTCGTCAAATACCCCCAGAATCACGCTGCCCACGCCTTTGGCGTAAGCAGACAGACAGAAGGTCTGGGTGGCAATGCCCGCGTCAAACATCTCCCAACGGTCGCCTTGGGAGGTGGAGAAGCTGCCGTCAGGCTCATACCCGCTGACCTTTTCCACCACGGTGACCAGCACCAGCGCGTTGCAGCGCAGAATAGTTTTGGCGTTAAAGTCAAAGCTCAGCACGCAGTTGCGGGCAATTTCCTCTTTGATCTGGGGATTTTTGATGACATGATAACGGGGGACCTGGGTATTTTTCCAAGAGGGGGAGAAACGGGCCAGATCAACAATTTCTTCCAGAACCGAGGGAGCAATGTCCTGGTCGGAGAATTTTCTGACGCTTCGTCTGCCCTTGACACATTCTTCAAACAGCATGGGAGAGCCTTCCTTTCTCAATGGCGTTATCTGGGAGAATGATAGCACGAGGAGGGAGGCGTGTCAAACCTTTTGGCCTGCGGACATAGTTTGTTTCAGTGAAGCCAGTGGCTTTGCAAAAAGAAAGGCAGCGAGAGAATCCTCTCGCTGCCTGTTTGCGTCCAATAGGCGGGAACATGAAAATCAATAGTTTTCGCAGTTAATCTCAAAGTAGCTTTTGGAATACAGGCAGGTGGGGCATACCTCGGGGGCGGCGGTACCCACCACAATGTGCCCGCAGTTGCGGCATTCCCATACCTTGACTTGGCTCTTTTCAAACACCTGGGCGGTTTCCACATTGTGCAGCAGGGCACGGTAGCGCTCTTCGTGGCGCTTTTCGATGGCGGCTACCAGACGGAACTTGGCGGCCAGCTCAGGGAACCCCTCCTCCTCAGCGGTTTTTGCAAAGCCGTCATACATATCGGTCCACTCGTAGTTTTCCCCCTGGGCGGCATGGAGAAGGTTTTCGGCGGTGTTTCCAACGCCGTGAAGCTCCTCAAACCACAGCTTGGCGTGGGCCTTCTCGTTTTCAGCGGTTTTTAAGAACAGCTCGGCAATTTGTTCATAACCCTCGCTCTGGGCAATGGAGGAGAAATAGGTGTACTTATTCCGGGCCTGGGACTCGCCGGCAAAGGCAGCCTCCAGATTCTTTTCCGTCTGGGTGCCGGCATATTTGCTGCCGCCTTTCACAGGGGCCTGCTCTACTTTTTCAAATACAGAGGCGGGCTGCTTGCAGATGGGACAGGTGAAGTCCTCGGGCAGGGTTTCGCCCTCATAGATGTAGCCGCAAATTTTGCATTTCCACTGGTTCATCGTCTTATTTCCTCCTTGTGCGCTGTCTTCCTTAACCGGAAGATTCGGATGATTTTGATCGGCGGAGTTTTTTTGAATGAGTCCGCTCCGGTCCTGATAGCTGGTATGGAGCATTTGCTCGGCCAGCTCACTGAGCGGGTGGCCATAGAAAGCCTCATAGACCGCCTTGATTTCCGGATTCTCATGGCTGGTACGAAGGGTCATCCCGCCGTCCCGCTGATAGAGGGCGGCAATGCGGCTCTTGCGGACGTCGTCCTTGTCCTTCGTAAGGCCTTTTGGCTGACCGCCGCCGCCGATGCAGCCGCCGGGGCAGGCCATGACCTCCACAAAGTGGTACTGCTTGCCGCTTTCCTTCATGTGGGCCAGGAAGCGGCGGGCATTGGCGGTGCCGTAGACCACGGCCACCCGAAGGGTGAGCTCCCCCACCTGCACTTGGGCCTCCCGGACACCCTCATAGCCCCGGACGGCCTGGAGCTGAAGCAGGGATTCCGGGGCCTTTTGGCCGGTGAGGTATTCATAGGCCGTGCGCAGGGCGGCCTCCATGACGCCCCCGGTGTTGCCGAAGATCACTCCGGCGCCGGAGGCCTTGCCCATGAGGGAGTCATAGGCGGAGTCTTCCAGAGCTGCCCAGTCGATCCCGGCCGTTTTGGCCCAGCGGGCCAGCTCCCGGGTGGTGATCACCTGGTCGGTGTCCCGCATGCCCGCGATGCCGTGATAATCGGCAGCGGCGTGCATTTCCTCCCGGCGGACTTCAAATTTTTTGGCAGTACAGGGGGTCAGCGTCACATGGACGATCTTTTCCGGGTTCAGTCCCATTTTCCGGGCAAAGTAGGTCTTCACCGTGGGCCCCTGCATCCCGATGGGGCTTTTGGCCGTGGAGAGGTGGGGCAGCAGCTCCGGAGCATAGATTTCCGCAAAATGTACCCAGCCGGGGCAGCAGCTGGTAAACTGGGGGAGGGGGCGGTCCTGATGCTGGATGCGGCGGATCAGCTCGCTGGCCTCCTCCACGATGGTGAGGTCGGCGGCAAAGTTGGTGTCCAGCACATAGTCAGCGCCCAGCGCCCGGAGCAGGGCCACCATTTTGCCCTCTACGAAGGCGCCGGGCTCCATGCCGAACTCCTCGCCCAGGGAGGCGCGGACGGCGGGGGAGGTGCTGACCACCACGATTTTGTCGGGATCGGCGATGGCGCGCTGTACCTGGGGACATTCATCCCGCTCGGTAATGCTGTCCACCGGGCAGACGTTGGCACACTGTCCGCAGTAGATACAGATGGCTTTTCCTCCGGTTTGTTCCAGCGTGTAAGTGCCGTGTACGCCCATCAAGTTGGTACAGGCCTCCTTGCACATGCCGCACCGGATACATTTTTCTTCCCAGCGCAGGATGCTGGGGTTGTCCGCTTCAATGGGGACGCGGACAGATAAGGGCAGATGATTCAGTTTCCTCACATTCCTTTCTGTTTGTCGTTCTTCCTACATTCCTCGCACAGATCAATCAGTTTCAGGTCATAGGACAGGACGGGGCGCCCCAGGGCTTTTTCCAGCTGGGCGGTCAGATCCCCCAAATCCACGTCCAACAACCTGCCGCACTGTCTGCAAACCAGATGGTCGTGGCGCTCCGGGCGGTCATACCGGTCGGGCATGCCTTCCACCGATACCTTGCGTATGAGTTCCTCCTGCCACAGGTGATTCAGATTGTTGTATACGGTGGCCAGAGCTACCCTGGGGTAGGTTTGGCGCAGCGCAGCAAATACTTCCTCGGCAGTCATATGACTGTGGGAGGAGGAGATAATTTCCAATATTTTTTTCCCATATTTCGTCACAGAACTCAACACCGTTTTTAGAATGATTTTAATTCTTATTATATGGAATAATAGAGTGAAGTCAAGGGAAACTGTAGTTCTTCAGAAAACTTAAGAAATCTTTGTTGACAATATTTGTCTAATGAGATAGACTATAGCCAAGGAAGTCTATTCCATTAGACAGGAGGGCGAACGCATGGAAACGCCAAAGATTTTCGAGAGTGAATACCGCTTCTGCCTGATTTTGTGGGAGCGGGAGCCGGTAAGCACCACGCAGCTGGTGAAGCTGTGCCAGGAGGAACTGGGCTGGAAGCGTACCACCACCTATACCGTCATCAAACGGCTGGGGGAGCGGGGGGTGCTTCGTAATGAGGATGGCGTAGTCTCGTCCCTGATTTCCAAGGAAGAAGCCCAGGTATCCGAACTGGACGAGCTGATGGAGAAAAAGTTTCAGGGTTCTCTGCCCGCCTTTCTGGCTGCCTTTGCCCGCAGGCAGGCCTTGTCCCAGGAGGAAGTGGAGGAAATCCGGCGGATCATCGAGAAGTAAGGAGGCAGGCCATGGAAGCAGTATGGTTAAAGCTGGTCAACCTCAGCATCTCCGCCGGATGGCTGGTGCTGGCGGTCGTGGTGCTGAGACTGGTATTTCGTAAAGCGCCCAGGTGGATCTTTTGTGTCCTGTGGGCCCTGGTGGCCCTGCGTCTGGTGTGCCCAGTTTCCATTGAGAGCGCCCTGAGCCTGATTCCCAGCGCCCAGACCTTGCCCCCGGAGATTCTGGACACGGCCACGCCTCAGATCCATAGCGGTATTAACGCTGTCAACAGTGCGGTGAATCCTATGCTGGGCCAGAGCATGACTCCAGTGCCGGGGGCCAGTGTCAACCCCACTCAGGTCTGGTCATTTCTTCTGTCCTGTATCTGGGTGGCAGGTATGGCGGTAATGGCCCTCTATGCCCTTGTGAGTTATGGGCGGATCAAGGGCCGGGTGGCAACGGCCACCCTCCTGCGGGACAACATCCGGCAGAGTGAGTTTGTGGACTCGCCTTTTGTGCTGGGCATCTTCCGTCCGGTCATCTACCTGCCCTACCAGGTGGAGCCGGAAGATTTGGAGTATGTCATTGCCCATGAGCAAGCCCACATCCGCCGCAAGGACCACTGGTGGAAGCCCCTGGGCTTTCTTCTGCTGTGCGTCTATTGGTTCAACCCTCTCCTGTGGGTGGCCTATGTGCTGCTGTGCCGGGACATTGAGGGGGCCTGCGATGAAAAGGTCATCCGGGAGATGGGCCTGGAGGACCGGCGGGGCTACTCCACTGCCCTTTTGAATTGCAGCGTGCGCCGCCGCTCCATTGCCGCCTGCCCCCTGGCCTTTGGAGAAGTGGGGGTAAAGGAGCGGGTGAAGTCGGTGATGCACTATAAACGCCCCGCCTTTTGGCTGGTTGCGGCGGCGCTGGTGGCCTGTGGGGCTGCGGCGGTGTGCTTCCTGACCGATCCGCCCGCCAGCCGGGAATTTCCCATGGAAGGCACAAACATTGCCGACCTCGATTCCCGGGAAATTGTGGAACAGATTGCCAAACTGGAGAATCTGGAGGACGCGTCCCATCTGTATGTCAACGGAGACAACTTTGAAGTGAACCTCACCAGCGATTTTCAGTGGAAGGATTCCGGGACGGTGCGCTTTTTCTTCCTCCGGGATCAGCAGACCTACAGCGCCCAGCTGCGGATATTTCCCGACGAGGGCAAGTATTTTGTCACCGAGGCCACAGTGTGGCCCGAGCAGGACAGCTATTTTATGCTCCAGACCTATCTGGAGGCCCTGAAGTATCTGCCACAGGAGGTCATCCAGGACCGCATCCCTGGTGCAGAGGGCTACTG